>JBJMWV010000001.1:0-4097 GCA_045809985.1 Chthoniobacterales bacterium
CCGTGAATGCGCGCTCCGAAAAGCGCGAGGTCGCCGACGATATCGAGGATCTTGTGCCTAACGAATTCATCGGTGAAGCGGAGCGGCTCCTTGCTCAGGACAGCTTCACCGCGAATTACGATCGCGTTCTCAAGGCTCCCGCCTTTGATCAGGTTCTTTTCGATCAGCGGCTCGACGTCTTCGTAGTAAACAAACGTCCGCGCCGGCGCGATCTCGCGCTCGTAAATCGCAGGCGTGATCTCCGTCGACATGAACTGCGCGAAACGTCCATTCGGTCCGGCCTGCGTGCAGGAAATACGGAACTTGGGATCCGGTAAAACGACAAGCAGCGAGCCGCCTTTTGTCTCGATGTGAATGGGCTCGCGCACTGTGAAGGCACGTCGCGGCTTCTCCTGCGCGGCTACGCCCGCTTCCTTGATCAGCTCGACGTACGGGCCCGCGCTGCCATCACCGATCGGCGGCTCGTTCGCATCCATTTCGATGAGCGCGTTGTCCACGCCCATTCCCGTGAGTGCGGAGAGTATGTGCTCGACAGTGTGCACCCGCATCGAGCCCTCGCCGATGGTCGTGGCGCGCTCGACCGTCTTCAGGTTCTCGATCTTCGCGTCGATCGTCGGCTCGTCCTGCAGATCCTTGCGCTTGAACTTGATCCCGTGATCGGCCGGCGCGGGTTGCAGACGCAGCGTCACTTTTGCGCCGGTGTGAAGCGAGACACCCGTGAGCGCGGCCGACTTTCCGAGAGTTTGCTGCAGCTCAGGTGCGGAAGCCATAAGCCGCTAAGTAAACAAAGAATACGCCGAGTGACTAGCGGGGTGTTTCGCGCGAGTAACAGCGGCGTTACATTTTGTGTGAGCGACAGATAAGCGCGAACGGCCGGGCCTCCGCGAAGTGCAATCAGGGGAGGATCGGAAAAATGAAGATACGAGGGATTTGCGCGCTCGCGCTTGGTGCAGCCGTTCACGCGACAAACGCCCAGCTGCCATCGATTACGCAGGGACAAATCGCGATCGAGTTGCAGCAGGTTGCGAGTGGTTTGTCGTCCGCCGTTGAGATGGTCTCGGCTAACGACGGAAGCGGTCGCTTGTTCATCGTCGAGCAACCCGGACGCATCCGCATTCTGAAGGACGGCGCCGTTCAGGCGACGCCGTTTCTCGATGTCACTACGCGCACTCTCGCTGGTGGTGAGCAGGGACTGCTTGGCCTCGCGTTTCATCCCGGGTTCAGCGATCCGTCGAGTCCCGGTTTTCGCACGCTGTATACCTACTCGACCGAAGTGCCATCGGGCTTTCCAGATTTCAGCGTGGCGATGTCGAGCTTGCCCGCGAATCACTGCGTCGTTGCGGAGTGGCACGTGTTTGCCGGCAATCCTGACCTCGTCGATGCGTCATCGCGACGCGAGATCCTGCGCATCGAGCACCCGCAATCGAACCATAACGCAGGCAAGATCGCGTTTCGCGTGAGCGACGGTTATCTCTACATCGCCGTCGGCGATGGAGGGAATGCGAACGATGTTGGAGATGGCCACACGCCGAATCTTGGGAACGCGCAGGATACGTCGCGCGTTCTCGGCAAGATCCTGCGCATCGACCCAATCGCGCCCGGGTTGACCGCCGGCAGTCCGGATCCGATCAGCGTCAACAGCCGCTATCGCATTCCGCGGATGAATCCTTTCGCGAATGGCGGCGGGCGCGCCGAGATTTTCGCCTACGGCTTCCGCAATCCATACCGCTTCAGCTTCGATGCGACGACTGATCAGCTGATCGTCGGCGATGTTGGCCAGGGCTCGATCGAGGAAGTCGATATCGTTGAGCTCGGCAAGAATTACGGATGGAATCGCAAAGAAGGCAGTTTCCTGTTCGATCCATCGAGCGGTGCCGTCTCGCCCGATCCGAATCCGAACCCTGCATTCGTGAATCCGGTTGTTGAGTACGATCACGGCGACGGCATCGCGGTGATCGGCGGGTTCATTTACCGCGGGAAGGCAGTGCCTGCACTGGTTGGGAAGTACGTCTTCGCAGATTTCCAAGGGCGTCTTTTCTGGTCTGGTCTTGCGAGTGGTTCGATCCAGGAGCTGCGGATCGGAATCGATCCGCGCGACCTCGGGCTGAACGTGAAAGGGATCGGCAGCGATGAAGCGGGCGAACTGTATGTGCTCGCGGACAATAACAACAACACCGCCGGTCAGGTGCTGAAGATTGTCGCCGTTCCTCCGACGCCGGCGCTGGTTAATCTCTCCACCCGCGCGCGCGTCGAAGCAGATGAGAATGGGATCACGATCGCGGGTCTGATCATCACCGGCAGCGCGCCAAAGAAGGTTGTGATTCGCGCGCGCGGACCGTCGCTCGGCGTGAATGGCAGCCTAACGAATCCTTCGCTTGCGCTGCACGATGCGAGCGGGAAGCAGATCGACTTCAACGACGATTGGATGACCCATCCGCGACAGCAGGAAGTGCAAAATGCCGGGCGCGCTCCGACTGATCCGCGCGAGTCTGCGATTGCAGCCACGCTTGAGCCCGGTGTCTACACCGCGTTGATGCGTGGCGTGGGAGGCGCGACTGGCGTGGGGCTGGTCGAGCTTTTCGACACCGACATCAGCGCCCCGGCGAACGCGATCAACATGTCCGGACGCGGCCGAGTGCAGACGGGCGACGATGTGATGATCGGCGGCCTGATCATCGGCGGAAACACTTCGCAACGAATTCTGGTGCGCGGCATTGGTCCGTCGCTCGCCGGATTCGGCGTCGCCAACGCGCTGCAGAACCCGACGCTCGATCTCTTCAATTCCTCCGGAACGAAGATCGCAACGAACGACAACTGGCGGAGCGATCAGCAGACAGAGATCAACGCCAGCGGCTTCGCGCCGACCAATGATGCTGAATCCGCGATCATCCGCACGCTTACTCCCGGTGCCTACACAGCGATCATTCGCGGCGTGAACAACACGACCGGGATCGGCCTGGTCGAGGTGTATCGACTCGCGCCGTAATTAAACTGGGACGACAGCGCTTTCGTCCAGGTGAGCCCAGTCGATCTCGAGCCGCTGTTTTTGCGCGAACCGGTCATGGAAGAAGAGCTCCTTGTGGCGGCAACCGTGCTCGTGCACCAGCTTCGTCACCTTCACATCGAAGCAGCAATACTCCGCGATCTCGAGGACGCGGCCTTCGCGCCACCAGCGGATCGCGTCGAGGCCGGCAGCGATCTTGTTCACGCCGAGCGTAGCCTGCGCGATAGTGTCGAGGCCGAGGCGATGACCGAGCCGTTGCTCGACATCGATCATCAAGTCGGCGGTGCGCAGTTCATGCACGAGATCGAGCACGGTGTAGCCCATGAGCACGTGGTAATCGAAATTGAGCACGTTGTAACCGACGACGAGTTCGGCGCGGCGTAGGCGGTCGATCAGCTCGTTCACGCGCGTTTCGTTGAAGACCTCATACTTGCCGGTCGCGGTGCTGTAGATCACGCCGACCGACATCCGCATGTTGCATTTGCGGTCCCAGCCGCCGGCATCGTTCGCGGTTCGTTGGGTTTCGAGATCGAAATAAACGATGTCGCGCTGCATCGCTGATTCTGAGCAGACTGCGGGCACAATATCAAGCGCTCGCCGGCACTTTTCGGCCCCACATCTGGTGGAGCAGCTCTACTTCAAGTCGAACTCGCCGCCATCAAATGCCGCCATCTGATCTAGATCGCTGGCGCGGAATTGCTCTACCACCGCGCCATCATCCTGGAAAATGTCGACGCGGTTTTTCTCGCCCTGCGGCGCGAGCACGATGCGCGTGAGATGCTGCGTTTCGCTGATGCTTTGCAACGGCAGACCATCAGCGGTTTTCAGAAAACTGCCGTCCGCGTCGAAGGCCACGACAATCTCGAGCGTCATCCGGTTCGTGTTCTGCAACTCGTTAGGCTGAAGCTTTACCGACACTCGATCCGTTGGCGTTTTGCCGCCGCTCGTTACCGCCTTGCCGTTCTCGACGTTGAAGTTCTGATGCGCGACGATCTTCTTTTCGAAGTCGACTTTCCAATCCGAGTTGCCCTCCTTCGTCGTCACAAGAGTCAACGAGCGCAGCCGTTGCATCGCGGCGTTTTCCTCGAGCAGC
>JBJMWV010000002.1:0-15147 GCA_045809985.1 Chthoniobacterales bacterium
CTACCTACCCTCAGCCAGTTGGAAGCTTCTCTCGATCGCGCCGAACGCACCTACATCAGGTTTATCCTCGGGAGTGTCGGTGTGCTGGTTGTGTTAATGCTTCTCGGCTGGGGCGGGTTTCGCGCCTTTCGTCATTGGCAAGAACGACATCTTGTCCGGCGCGCCGCGGCTTACATGGCCGGCGGTGATTTGAAAATCGCGAGTCTGACTGCGCGGCGCGCGTTGCAGTTGGCTCCAGATAATCCGGACGCCAACCGCGTCATGGCGGAGATCGCGGAGAAGGCGCACGATCCGAGTGCGGTTGAGCTGCGCCGGAAAGTCTTCGAGCTAAGCGCGAGCTCCGTCGACGACGGACTGGCACTGGTGCGTGCGGCGCTGTGGTCCAACGATCTCACTGTCGCGGAGAAGACGCTGAACGAGATCGCGCCCGCGGCGAAAGAGAAGTCGGCGTTCCATGCCGCGTCTGGCCGGCTCGCCGAGATGAAGAAGGATCTCGCGACTGCGGAAACGGAGTGGGCGCGGGCGGTTGAGCTCGCGCCTAACGAGAGCGGTTATCGCTTTCAACTCGCGCTCACGCGGCTCGAGACGAACGATCCGGCAAAGCGCGAAGAAGCCTTGGCTGCGCTCGAAGCGTTGCGCAGCGACAAAGCGCAACGCGCGGCCGCGACACGGACGTTGATGATCGATGCGGTGCAGCATCGGCTCGATCCGCAGCGCGTGCGTGCGCTGGCCGAGGAGCTGCAGGGTTTTGGCGAAGCGAGTTTCGGCGATCGCCTGATGTATCTCGAGATTCTGCGGCAGTTGCATGACAGCGCGTACGGCGACTATCTCGCGCGCTTGAAAAAAGATGCATCGAAGAACGCCGGCGATGTGGCGGCGCTGCTTTCATGGATGCTGCGCAATGCGATGGAAGCGGACGCGTTGCAGTACGCGGACACGCTACCCGACGATGCGAAGACGCATTGGCCGGTGCCGATGGTGCTCGCCGAAGCGCGCGCACAGATGAAGGACTGGAACGGACTTGAGGAACAAATCCGCGACACGAGCTGGGGTGGTTTCGATTTTCTGCGGCATGCCTACCTCTCGCGCGCGCTGCGTGGGCAAGACAATCAGCTTGCGTTCGAGCGGGAATTATCCGCGGCGCAAAAAGAGGCCTCTGCGCAGACGCAGAACATCTCAAAGCTCGCGCAGACCCTCGACGAATGGGGGTGGAAGAACGAAGCGACGGACATGCTCTGGCTGCTCGCCAAAGATCCTGCGACCAAAGCCGCTGCGTTGCGCACGCTCTATCAGTACTACGCGAAGTCGCACGACAGCTCAGGTCTCTACCGCACCCTGGTGAAGCTTGCGGAGATGAACCCGAGCGACATGGCGCTCCAGAACAATCTCGCGCAGATCTCGCTGCTGATCGGCGTTGATTTAGAGCACGCGCGCAAGCTCGCTGCGGACGTGAGCGCCAAGGAGCCGTCGAATCCCGCCTACCGTTCGACTTACGCGTTCGCGCTCCTGAGCAACGGTGACGTCACCGGCGCGATGCAGGCGATGAAGGGATTGAGCGAAGACCAACTCCGGGATCCGGCGATCGCGCCGTACTACGGCCTTGTCCTTGCCGCCGTAGGGGAGAAGGAGAAGGCGCGCGAGTTCCTGCAGCGCGCAGACGAATCGCAATTGTTGCCCGAAGAAAAAGCGCTCATCGCGAAAGCGGAGAGCAACCTTCAGTAATCCCACCGCAGCGGAGGGTGGCAACGCACGCGCGTTTTGGATTAACCTGCACGTCTGAATGGCTGACGTTCGTCGTCGCGTAACCGGCATTGTCGCTCTCGCTCTGCTGGTGCTGTTGTTCTCCGGATGCACGGAGAACGTTCAGCGCTGGTATCACGTCCGGCGCGGCGAGAAATTCTTCCAGGCGCAGCAATACGAGAGCGCAAAGATCGAATACCTCAACGTGTTGCGCGTGAGCCGGGGCGATCATGCCGCGCTCGAGCGGATGGGCTTGATCTGGTCTGCTCAAGGCGCGCCGCTGCAGGCCTACGGGTATCTCAAGAAAGCGGCGGAGTTCGACCCGGATAACGCTGAAGTCCGGGCAAAGCTCGCGCGGATTCTCCTTACATTCGGCGACGTGGACACGGCGCGAGAAGAAGCGCGCGCTGTCCTCGCCAATTCTCCGCTGAACGACGACGCGCTGCTGATTTTCGCGGAGACGGTGCGTGATTCGGACGAGCTCCGCGAGACGCAACAACGTCTCGAACAGTTCGACGACAAGAAGCACGCGAGCTTCCATTTAGCGCGTGCTGTTCTCGCCCGAAGAGCCGGTGATCAGGCTGTCGTCGAACGCGAACTGGCGGAGGCGTGTGCGGTTGAGCCCACTGCGCCGCGGGCGCATCTCGCGCTCGCGGAATTTCTCGTGCAGCGCGGCGACGCCGCTCGCGCGGAAGCCGAATTCAAACGCGCGGCGGAACTCGCGCCGGTCCGTTCGGAGGAATCGATCAAGTGCGCGGAGTATCTGATTTCGCGCGACGAGACGAAGGGTGCGCGCGAACTGCTCACTCGCCTAACGAGTGCTGCGCCGGATTATGTGCCCGCCTGGACGATGCTGGCGCGCGCTGCGTTGCGCGAGCAGAACTACGATGACGCGCTGCGCTTCGTGGGCGAAGCGCTCGACCGCGATCCCTACGGAATGGATGCGCATCTGACGCGGAGCGAGATTCATGTCGCGCAAGGTGACGCCGCGCGCGCGGTGCAAAACGTTGAGATGCTCGATCGTGCGTTTCCCGGCGTGCCGTTGATCCGTTATCACCTCGCCCGTGCGCTCCTGCAGGACAACAAGCCAGCGCGCGGGCAGGAGATCCTCAAACAAGTGGTGATCAACACTCCGGGATATACAGACGCAATTCTCCTCCTCGCAGACACGAATACGCGACTCGGCCAGGGCGATCTTGCGATCGGTTCGTTGCTCGATCTGCTGAGCAAACGGCCGGGTTTGCCTGAGGCGCAGGCGCTTCTCGTCGATGCGTATGAATCGCGAGGTTATTGGGAAGAAGCATCGGAGTTGGTGCGCAAACAAATCGAGTCGGCGCCGGGTGCGCCTGAGCTTTACACGCGCCTTGGCTCGCTCTTGCGGCGCGGAAAGAAAACGGATGCAGCGCGCGCGGCGTTGCAAAATGCGCTCCGACTCGCGCCGGGCGAATACGCAGCCCTTGATGAGTTGGTCGCGACAGAATTGGAACGCAACGACATCGCGCGGGCGCAAGGTTACGTCGACGAGCAGCGGCGGCTGAGACCGGACTCACCGGCAGTCGCGACGGTCCAGGCGAAGATCGAACTTGCGCAGCAGGCGCCGGAGCGTGCGGAAGCTGCCGCAAAAGGCGCGCTCGCTTTGCAGGCAGACTTCGTCCCGGCAGCGGATTTTCTCGCGTCCCTTTACATCGCGCAGGGGAAGCTCGAGGCGGCAGTCGCTCAACTGCAAACGGTGGTGGCAAAGTTGCCACGCAACGGGCAGGCGCTTCTCACGCTCGCGCAAGCGCAGGATAAGCTCGGTCGCTACGACGATGCGCGCGACAGCTACGAAAAGCTGCTTGCGATCTATCCGGACACGCCGCTTGCAATGAACAATCTCGCGTTCCTTTATGCGGAGCATTTTCAGCAGCTCGACCGCGCGGCGGAGCTAGCATGGCGCGCGCGCTCGATGCAACGCGATGATCCCGGAATTGCCGACACTCTCGGCTGGGTTCTCTACCGGCAGGGCGATTACGCGCAGGCGGTGCGGATGTGCGAGGAGAGCGCGGCGGCACGCCCGGAGGATCCACAGACGCAACTGCATCTCGGGCTCGCGCATTACATGACGGGCGAAACCGAAGCTGCCGCGGAAGCATTGCAGATCGCGGCCAAGTCCGATGACGCAACAGTGCGAAATGAAAGCGCGCACCGCCTTGAGTTTTTGCGCCGCGCAGACGCGCCGCAGGCCGAGCTGGAGTCGCGTCTCACACAAGACGCAAGCGACGTCGTCGCACGTCTCCGTCTCGCGGATCTGCAGGAGAAGCGCGGCAACTTCACTGCGGCCGAGGAGCAATATCGCGCCGCGCTAAAAACGAATCCGAAGCTGTTGCCCGGCGTGATGAAGCTCGCCGCGCTGGAGGCCGGTCCGTTGAAGAATTGTGACGAAGCGCTGGAGATTGCGACGCAAGCGCGCGCGTTGAAGCCATATGATGCGGTCGTCGCGGGTGGACTGGGCCGCGTCGCGTACCGGTGCGGAAATCTGGAATGGGCGTCGAGTCTGCTCGGGGAAGCAGTCCGCGCCGACACGAACGATGTGCAAGTCCTGACGGATTTCGCCTGGGCGACGTACAGCGTCGGCAAAGCAGCGGAAGCGGCGGCTGCAATGGAGAAAGCACTCGCCGCCGGTGCGCAGGAAGAGAACGGCGCGAGCGGGCAATTCATCACCATGGTTCGCGCCGAAGATGACCTAACGAGTGCTGAACGCGTGTTGCCGGATGCCGAGAAGTCGCTCGTGAAACAATCGGAATTTGTCCCCGCGCTGATGTTGCAGGCGCGCTTGCGTGCGGCACACGGAGAGGCGAATGCGGCGATGCAAATCTACTCGCGCCTGCTCGACCGCTGGCCGGCGTTCGCACTCGCGCAGAAAAGGCTCGCCCAGTTGCTACTGAACGATCCGACCACGCGCGGCAAAGCCTACGACCTGCTGTCGCGCGCGCGAAAAGGGCTGCCGGGCGATCCGGAGGTGGCCCAACTCCTGGCGGAGCTAAGCTTCGAGCGGAAGGATTTTGCCTACGCTGCGGAGTTGTTGAACGAGAGCGCGAGCAAGCGGCCGTTGAGTGCGAAGCTTCTCTACTATCTCGCGGTCTGTTCATGGGAGACGAAGCAACTCTATGCGACGAAGCAGAATCTCGAGCGCGCGTTGAACAGCGGACTCGCCGAGCCAATGGCGGGTGACGCACGCCGGCTCCTCGCGCAGTTGAGCCAATAAGCTCCGGGAGTTCCCTCGAACAAAGCCTTGCCGCGGCCCCCAAGCGTGGAGTATAACTGGGTGTGCCGAATTCGCGCGGGCGAGTGCGGCAGAACAACCCCCACAACGAATATGGTATCTGGCGCAAAGGGCATCGCCTGCTCGGGACTGATCCTTTTTCTTGCGGGAACTCTTCACGCCTCGCCGTTGTTTAATCTCGGCGCCGCGAAGAACTTCACTGTTCTGCAGGTTGGCGCCGGCACGGTATCGCAGACGACGGCTGGCACGCAGGGTCAAATCGTTGGGAACGTCGGCATCTACACGAACGGCAAGATCTCGAGCAACGGCCCGCAAATCTCCGGTGATCTCTACCTCGGCAATGGGAGTACTGGGCAGTTCAGCGGCAGTTATTCGAACAATCGGCCTGTGACGGGGATGGCGCACCTCGGCATAGGCGCATCGGTTGGACCCGGCTCGTACACCTTCACCACCATGTCGGACAACCCGCAGACGCTGCTGAATCAGGCGCGCACCGACGCGATGAATGCATCGACTGCCGCGCAAGGTCTGACTGCGACTTCCGCGCTGACGAAGATCGACAGCACAATGACGCTTTCTGGCAGCGGCGTTTACAATTTAACCAGCGTGAATCTCGCCAGCAATGAAGTGCTCACTCTGTCGGGAAATGCCGGCGACTCGATCGTCCTCAACATTTCCGACATGTTCAAACTGAACGACGCGAAGATTGTCCTGACCGGAGGGCTTCTCGAGAGCAACGTCCTGTTTAATTTCGTAGGGACAAAAGACGTGAACGTCGCTGGGAATAGCGCGTTATCGGAGCTTCACGGGATTCTTCTCGCGCTCAACGCAAAGGTCGCACTGTCACCCGGGCTCGTCGTTGGCGAGATCATCAGCGCGAGAGACATCGCAGTGGACTCAGGCGCGATCGTTCGCATGATGCAGACAGGGCCGAATACGGTGCCGGACAATGCTCCGACCTTCGCGTTGCTCGCGGTCGCTTTCGCGGCAGTAATTGGCGCGAAGCGTTTCGTGCCGCGCAGACTCTCCGCCTAAGCTTCGGCTTCGCGCGGCTATCGATTGGGCGCTGGTCCAACTGCCCATGCACCGCGGAGTAGACGGTGGCAATCTAACTGCAGATCGCGGCTCCACTTGGGACCGCCGCCTGATCCGTAGATTGTCCCGGCGATCTCCGACAGCCAACCAGCTGGCCTAACCGGAGGTCGACTATGAATTCCTAGTGGGAAGCAAAACGGCCGCCCTTTCGGGCGGCCGTCCTTAACCAAACGACGAACCAACTACAGGACAATCAGGAAAGCGAGGCCTTCTGCCGCGCCAAACGACGGCGGCGAAGGACGTGCGTAGAACCGAGTGCAGTGACCAGGCCGACGATCGGGAACAGCGAGCTGACCTCGGGAACTGGAACGACGGCGCGGAATGCGATCGGAAGAACGTCACCATTAGAGCCAGCGGCGACGGAGATGAAGTCAAAGCTGCCGAAGTTGGGAATGCTGACGAACTGCGAGTCGAACGTGCTGCCAAATTCACCACCGATTTGCATCCCGAGCTCGCCAAGCGCATTTGAAGCGAAGAGGCGGAAACTTTCGCCAGCCTGAACGCTGCCGATCTCGATCTGCCCACCCGTGAAGCCTTGCTGGAGGATCGAACGAAGATCGAGCTGAATGAATTGTGCCGGAGTGCCGTTGGGATTGCTCTCCAATTCAAAATCGTAGGTCCCCGTAACACCGAGACCGCGCTCAACCGCGCCGTTAATCGGGCCGACGTTCTTGAAATAGAGTTCGTGTGGCGCAAAAAAGCCGACATTGTCGAACCCTGCCGCAGTGATTGTCGCGCCCGACACCGTGTAGCTGTGGATGTTCGAGCCAGCCGGTGCGTTGAGGTTGGCTGGATTGAGATCCCAGGTGACGAAAGCGGCCCAGCTCGAGGCTGACGTTAAAGCGGCAATTCCTGCCGTGAGGAGCGTCTTCGCGAGGAGTGATTTAATCATTTCTTAAGCCCTTGTTTCCATTTGCGCAGTTCCAGCTCTACGCGTGCTTCGATATTCCTCATATTTGCGTCGCATCGTCAACGAATTTCCTGTGCCATGCGCGGGAAAAATATCAGGAGCATGCCGCTCCACGAGCGGAGATTGTCGGCATTCGCGCGGAGGACACTGCTCGTTCCACCGTGAAGAGGGAAGTGGTGGTAACGTGCCAATTCCGCGATTGCCAACGTTTCGCGTGCGCGGCAGTTTAGCGCCCCTCCGCCTTTTATGTATGCCCAGCAACCCGAGCTGAAGATCTTCACCGGCTCCGCCAACCGCGAACTTGCGCAGCGCATTTGCGAGGCAATCGGCGAAACGCTCGGCGAGGCCACGATCACGCAGTTCCCGGACAGCGAGACCTACGTGAAGTTCGAGGAGAACATCCGCGGCCGCGATGTGTTCATCATTCAGCCGACGAGTCCGCCGACCAATCAGCACATCATGGAGTTGCTCATCATGGTGGACGCGGCGCGACGCGCGAGCGCGGCACGGATCACGGCGGTGATTCCATTTTTCGGCTACGCGCGGCAGGATCGAAAAGACAAGCCACGCGTGCCGATCACCGCGAAGCTGGTGGCGAATCTCCTCTCTGCCGCCGGTGTGAACCGGGTCCTCACCATGGACCTGCATGCGCAGCAGGTGCAGGGGTTTTTCGACATTCCGGTCGATCACCTCTACACGCTCCCAGTCTTGATCAAATACCTGCGGACAGTCTTGACGGACAAGACGGTCGTCGTCTCGCCCGATGTTGGCGGTTTGAAGATGGCGTCGGCCTACTCGCAGGCGCTCAACGTCAACCTCGCGATCGTCGCGAAGCAGCGGAAGAGCGCGACCGAGACCAAAGCGCTTTACCTCATCGGTGACGTTGAAGACCACGATGTTCTTCTGGTCGACGACCTGACAGAAACCGCCGGAACGCTAACGTCGGCCGCGACCATTTTGCGGGAGCACGGCGCAAAGAAAATCTACGCCGGCGTCTCACATGCCGTCCTGGTCGACATCGCCATTCCGCGGTTGCAAAACTCACAGATTGAGGAATTGATTACGACCAACAGCACGCCTGTGCGCACGGTTGATGGGTTTAAAACCACCGTGCTCGACGTTGCCGAGCTGCTCGGCGAAGGCATCAAGCGGATTCACAATGACGAGTCGGTTTCGTCGCTGTTTAAGATCACGGATTAGGAGCTCACCATGGCGAAACAAGTTAAACTCTCGGCCCAACGACGAACTGCTATTGGGCGTTCTGCGGTGCGGAAACTCAAGACGATCGGCGCAGTCCCGGCCGTGATTTACGGCGCGAAAGCTCAACCCGAGACGCTCCAGGTTTCGAAGCGTGAGATTAACGCCATGCTCGCGCATGCTTCCGGCGAGAACATTCTCGTCGAGCTCGAGATCGATGGCGGCAACCGTCTTGCCATGGTGCAGGAGGTGCAACATTCACCGCTCGGTGGCGACGTTCTCCACATCGATTTCCACGCCGTCTCGATGGACGAAATGATCGAAGCGGACGTGCCGCTGGAGACAGCCGGCATCGCGAATGGCGTGAAGAATTTCGGCGGCCTTCTTGAACAAAACCTCCGCGCGCTCTCGATTGAATGTCTCCCGCGTGACTTGCCTGACGTGATTACGGTCGACGTCTCCGCGCTGAACATCGGCGACGCGATCCACGTTCGCGACATTCCGTTGCCACAAGGTGTGACTGCCAAGAGCCCAGCGGATCTTACAGCGATCTCTGTCGTCGCTCCAACGGTGGAAGAAGCGCCGGCCGAAGTCGCTCCGACTGCGCCGGAAGTCATCACGGAGAAGAAGCCGACGGAAGGCGAAGCCGCTCCGGAGAAGAAGTAAGCTTCGGCTCGCTTCTTTGTGCCTAACGAGTCCCCGGCCGCTGAGGCTGCTCCGATCCGTTTAGTCGCGGGCCTGGGGAATCCAGGTCCCGAGTACGAGCGGACCCGACATAACATCGGGTTCATGGTCCTCGATCAGCTCGCGGCTGATTCGGGTGTGCAATGGGACCGCAACGCAAAGTGGGGAGCCTACTGGGCTAAGACGAACCAGGCGCTTCTGGTTAAACCCATGACCTACATGAACCGCAGCGGCGGTCCGCTGTCCGCGGTTGCGCAGTTCTACAAGATTGAGCCTAACGAGATGTTCGTCGTGTTCGACGACATGGATCTCCCGCTCGGCCGACTGCGCATTCGTCTCGGCGGCGGCACCGGCGGCCACAACGGCCTGGACTCCATCATCACCACTTTCGGCGAGGATCAGATTCCACGTTTGCGCATCGGAATCGGTGCGGCGCCGGACCGCGGCGCGGTTGATTACGTCCTCGGCCGCTTCTTCGAAGAGGAGCTGCCGATTGTCGAAAAATCCGTCGCGCGCGCGGTCGAAGCGATCAAGTGCGCCATTGACAAAGGCGTCCTTTCCGCGATGAACACGTTCAACAAAATTCCGGAATCATGAAGAACCGCTACGAAGCATTAATTGTCCTCAACACGCAGGGGAAAGAAGACACCGTGAAGGACATCGTCGACCGCCTCGAAGGTGAGTTTCAGAAGGAAGGCGCGCAGGTCGAGCAGGTCCAAAAGATGGACAAGCGGCAGTTCTCCTACCAGGCGGGCGAGCTCGATGCGGGCCACTTCGTGAACTTCATTTTCCACGCGGATTCGCAGCTCATCACGAAGCTTCGGTCCAAGTTCAAGCTCGATCCGGAAGTCTACCGGCAGCATTACCAAAAGTTGCGTCCGAAGACTGAGTCGAAGCCGAAAAAAGTCGCGGCCGAGAAGTAACTCCGTTTAGACTGGCGCATGGCCAGCTTTAACAAAGTTATTCTCGTCGGGAACCTCACGCGCGATCCCGAAGTTCGTTATACGCCGAAGGGCAGCGCGGTCTGCGATCTCGCGATCGCGGTCAATCGCCAGTACAGTCTCGAGGGGGGCGAGAAGCGCGAAGAAGTGACCTACGTCGACGTCGTCCTATGGGCGCGTCTCGCGGAAATCGCCGGCGAATATTTGAAGAAGGGCCGGCCGGTTTTAATCGAAGGCCGTCTGCAGCTCGATAGCTGGGACGACAAGCAAAGCGGCCAGAAGCGCAGCAAGCTCCGTGTCGTTGGCGAGACGATGCAGTTGTTAGGCAGCCGCCAGGGTGGCGGCGGTGGCGATGAGGAAGGCGGCGGAGGCGGAAGCAGCTATTCGAAACCAGCTGGCCGTTCGAGCGCTCCACCTCCGCGTCCAGGCCCGTCCGAGCCGGACGACGACGAGATCCCATTCTAACGAATCTACTCGTTAGGCGCGACGACATTTCGTTGTCGCGAAGCATTACATGAACTCCACCGAAGCATGCATCGCGTTGAACATGCTCCCGACGATGGGGCCGGTACGTCTGCGCAAGCTGCTGCAGGTCTTCGAAACGGCGGAAAGTGTTCTCTCCGCGCGCGGCTCTGCGTTGCGTGCGGTAGAAGGGATCGGTGCTGAGGTCGCAGATCAGATCACCAGATGGGAAAGCATCGTCGATCTGAGCGGTGAACTTCAGCGCATCCGAGACTTCGGCGCGGAGGTTATCACGGCTGAGTCGCCGCTCTACTCGCGACAGCTTCGCGAGATTCACTCGCCGCCAATTGTTCTTTATGTTTGGGGCGAGATAACGGAGCGCGACCAACATGCGATCGGCGTCATCGGCTCGCGGCGGACGACACATTATGGCACCGAGTCCGCGAAGAAGCTCTCCTACCAACTTGCCTACGCAGGTTTGACTATCATCAGCGGACTCGCGCGCGGTATCGACACCGCCGCGCATCAAGGTGCGCTGGCTGCGAAAGGCCGCACGATTGCGGTGATCGGCTCCGGGTTGATGAACCTGTATCCGCCCGAAAACGCTGCGCTTGCGGAGAAGATCCGCAGTGGCAACGGCGCGGTAATCTCCGAGTTCTCGATGGAGATCCAGCCGGACCGGCAGACCTTCCCGATGCGCAACCGCATCATCAGCGGCTGGAGTCACGGCATCCTCGTTGTAGAGGCAGGTCTGAACAGCGGCGCCTTGATCACGTGCGCGCAGGCGCTCGAGCAAGGCCGTCTCGTCTACGCGGTGCCGGGGCACATCAACGCACCGAGCGCACAAGGTTCTAACCGCCTCATCCAGCAAGGGGCGAAGCTGGTGATGGACGCGCAAGATATCCTCGATGATCTCGACATCCTCCTGCCGGAAGCGAAGCCCGCGCCGGAATCTGCAACGCGCCCGCTGCCCACCTTGAGCGACGACGAGCGACGCGTCTACGATGCGATCGAGTCTAACGAGACGTCCATCGACGACATCGCGACGCGTTCTGATCTTCCGAGCAGCGCCGTTTCCTCAACGCTGCTGCGCCTGGAGCTGAAGCGTTTGGTGAAACAACTGCCGGGCAAATATTTCGTGAAGTTGAATTGAAAGCGGTTCGACTGACGCAGATCGGCGCGCCGCTTGCCGAGCAGGAGATCGACAGACCGAATGTCGGACCCAGCGACGTGCTCGTCCGTATTAAAGCGGCCGGCATTTGTCACTCGGACGCCCATTATCGTGCGGGCGTTTCGTCGACCGGAATCTTGCCGCTCACGCTTGGGCACGAAATCGCGGGCGTGGTCGAGGAGATCGGCGCGAGAGTGAGAAATTTCGCGACCGGCGATCGCGTCTGTCTTCACTACCTCGTGACATGCGGCGAGTGCGAACACTGCCGCAACGGCACCGAACAGTTTTGCCGCACTTGTCAGATGCTGGGCAAGCACCGCGACGGCGGCTACGGCGAATTCATCGCGCTGCCTGAGCGCAGCGTCTTCCGGTTACCGGAAGAAATTCCATTCGAGCAAGGCGCAATCTTGATGTGCTCATCCGCGACCTCGCTGCACGCGTTGATCAAGGCTCGCCTGAAGCCCGGTGAGACCGTGGCCGTGTTCGGTCTGGGTGGCCTCGGCGTTTCTGCGCTGCAGCTCGCGAGAGGGTTGGGCAGCGGACAGATTTTCGCTGTCGATATCAACCCGCGGAAACTCGAACTCGCCACGCGCTTCGGTGCAATTCCAGTCGACGCCTCGAGCAGTGATCCAGTCGCGCAACTGCGCGATCTCACCGGCGGCCGCGGCGTCGATGTCGCGCTGGAACTTGTCGGACTTCCGCTGACCATGCGACAGGCCGTGCAGTCACTGGCGATTCTCGGCCGCGCCGCGCTCGTCGGCCTCACGCAGCGCCCGCTCGAACTTTCGCCATACTCAGAGATCCTCAACAAAGAAGCTGAAGTGATCGGCGTCTCCGACCATCTTGCGAGCGAGATCCCTGTGCTCCTGGATTTTGTGCGCAGCGGAAAGCTCCAGCTTTCCGGCGACATCATTCGGACGGTCCCGCTTCAAGCCGAAGCGGTGAACGCAGTTCTCGATGGCTTGGAGACTTTCGGCGACGACGTTCGGGTGGTGATAACGCGATAGCCGCGGCGGAAATCCGGATTTGCCAAGCGGCAGCGTCTCTTCTAGCGTCCTCCCGCCTCGAGCTGAAAGGCTCGTTCCAAGCAGCTGCCCGGGAAACATTTTCGCCTGGCTCGAGTAGGCTCGCCCGCAACGTGCTGCTTGTTTAAGGGTTCACCTCCCGAGGCACCGCACCGAAATGTCCAAGTCGTTAGTCATAGCTGAGAAGCCGAGTGTCGCCGCCGATCTGGCGCGCGCACTGGGCAAGGTCCCCAAGAGCGGGGACCACTACGAGAACGACGATTACGTCATCACCTCCGCTGTCGGGCACCTCGTCGAGCTCGAGATGCCGGAGGATATCGACAAGAAGAAGTACGGCTTCTGGCGGCTCGAAACGCTGCCTATCATCCCCGAGAAATTCGGGCTGAAGCCGATCGCAGATTCAAAGAGTCGCTTCGACCAAATCAAGAAGCTGCTTGCGCGGAAGGACGTCGACCAAGTGGTCAACGCCTGCGACGCGGGTCGCGAAGGCGAGCTCATCTTCGACAACATTTACCGCCTCACAAAATCGAAGCTCCCGGTGAAGCGCGCCTGGATGCAGACAATGACGACCGATGGAATCCGCCAGGCATTCGAGCATTTGCGCCCGGGTGAAGAGATGGCGGGTCTGGCCGACGCGGCGCGTTCACGCAGCGAGAGCGACTGGCTCATCGGCATCAACGGCACGCGCGCAATCACGAAGCGCATGTTCGGTTCGCGCGGGCGCAACGTTGCCACCGTCGGCCGTGTACAAACACCTACGCTCGCGATCGTGTATGCGCGCGAGACTGAGATTCGCAATTTCAAGCCGCAGGCTTTCTGGCGCGTGACCGCTAGCTTCGAAATCGCGAAGGGGACGTACGAAGGCGTTTATCAGCGGCCGAACTTCAAGAAGGCGAGCGAGCACGATCGCGCCGATCGCGTTTGGGAGAAGCCGGACGCAGATGCAGTTCTTGCAGCTTGTCAGAACCAGTCGCTCGCCGTTGTAACGGAAGAGAAGAAGTCATCGACGCAGGCTTCGCCGCGGCTCTACGACCTGACGACGTTGCAGCGCGAAGCGAACAATCGCTTCGGCCTATCCGCGCGGCGCACCCTGCAGATCGCGCAGGCACTCTACGAGCGCCACAAGGTCATCACTTATCCGCGAACTGATTCGCGCGCCCTGCCGGAGGACTACGTCGCCACCTGTCGCGAGACACTCGCGCAGTTGCCTAACGAATTAGGCCAGCACGGCCGCACCGCGCTCGAGCGTGGCTGGGTTAAGCTGAACAAGCGCATCTTCAACAACGCGCAGATCTCAGATCACTTCGCGATCATTCCAACTACGACCCATCCGAAGAACCTCGATGAGATGGAAACGCGCGTTTACGACATGATCGCGCGCCGCTTCGTGGCGGCATTCTTCCCCGCCGCTGAGTTCGATGTCACGACGCGCATCAGCACGGTCGCGAAAGAGCATCAGTTTAAGACTGAAGGCAAAGTGCTGACCTCCGCGGGCTGGCTTGCTGTCTACGGTCGCACGACGATCGACGACGACGCGAAAGCGTTGCCCGCCCTGACGAGTGAAGACAACGCGCAGGCGAAGACGTTATCCGCCGAACTACACAGCGAGTCCACCAAGCCGCCTCCGCGCTACACCGAAGCAACGTTGCTCTCCGCAATGGAAGGCGCCGGCAAACTGGTCGACGACGAGAGCATGGCCGAAGCGATGAAGGAGCGCGGTCTCGGCACGCCGGCGACACGCGCCGACATCATCGATGGCCTGATTAACCAGAAGTATCTCGAGCGAAATCAACGCGAGCTAGTCCCGACGACAAAGGCCGAGTCGTTGCTCGAGTTCCTCTCCGCCGTGCATGCGGATGCATTAACTAAGCCGGACATGACCGGGGAGTGGGAGTTCAAGCTGCGCCAGATGGAGCACGGCAAATTCGCGCGCCGCGATTTCATGTCGGAGATCGTCGATGTGACGAAGCGGATCGTCGATCGGACAAAGACATTCGAGGAAAATCACTCCGAAGCGCGTAAGACCGACATCATCTCGCCGACCGATGGTAAGCCGATGGTTGAGACCTTGCGCGGCTACCGTTCGCAGGACGGCAAGCTCATGATCTACAAGGTGATGAGCGGTCGGAAAATCGACGAGGAAGAAGTGCGCGAGCTAGTGAAGCACGGCGAAATCGGGCCGCTGGATGGTTTCGTTTCGTCTAAGACCGGGAGTCGCTTTCCATCCAAGATCAAGATCGTGCCGGACGAGAAGAACGAAGGTGCGAAGAAGGCCGAGCTGGACTTCGGTAACAAAGTCGACCTAAGCGACATTACCTCGTTCTGGATCGATCCGAAAACCGGCGGCGAACTATGCGAAGCGCCTACCAGCTACATCTTGCGCGAGCGGGAAGGAGACGGCTGGAAGGAAGTTTTCAAGGTAGGCCGACTCATGTGCCAGAAGCCTGTCACGCGCGAGCACGCCATCCAGTTAGTTGAACGCGGCAAGACGGACTTGATCGAAGCTTTCGTTTCCAAGAAAGGTCGGCCATTCGACGCCTACCTGGTCAGGCAGGGCAACCGCATCAACTGGGAATTCCCGCCGCGCAAACCGCGCGAAGGTGGAGCGAAGAACGGTGCGAAGCGTGCCCCACGCAAAGAGAAGCCGCCGCTCGACCTAA
>JBJMWV010000003.1:0-5351 GCA_045809985.1 Chthoniobacterales bacterium
CGGTTGAAGACGAGCTTGCCCGGATGAGAATCGGAATCGAGCGCAAAGTAGGCGAGGCGTTCGAATTGGTAGCGCTGACCAGGTGACGCACTAGCTAACGACGGCTCGCACTTCGCCGCTACGATCTCGAGGGAGTTTGGATTCAGCCACCGTTTGAAGTCGCCATCAGCGTCCGGCTCAGGTACCGTGAAGAGGCGATCGTAAAGACGCACTTCGGCCTCGATCGCGTGCGCAGCGCTAACCCAGTGAATGGTTCCTTTGACTTTGCGGCTCGAAGTCGCGCCGCCGGTTTTGCTCTCCAGATCAGCGGTGCAACGCAGCTCGACCACGTTACCTAACGAGTCCTTCACGACTTCGTCGCACTTGATGATGTAGGCGTACTTCAGGCGCACTTCGCCGCCCGGGCGGAGGCGGAAATACTTCGGCGGCGGTGTTTCCATGAAATCGGCGCTCTCAATGTAGAGCTCCCGAGTGAATGGAACCTTGCGCGCGCCGTCGGCCGCATTCTCCGGGTTGTTTGTCGCGGTCAGCTCTTCTACCTGATCAGCCGGATAGTTCGTGATCACGACCTTGATCGGCCGGAGCACTGCGAGCCGCCGCTGCGCGGTGCGATTGAACTCATCACGGACTGCGTGTTCTAGGAGACTGAATTCCGTCAGGCTCGGATATTTCGTCACGCCTACTTCGTGGATGAAGTTGCGGATCGCGCCCGGCGTGATCCCGCGACGACGCATTCCGGAAAGGGTCGGCATGCGCGGATCGTCCCAGCCGTTCACGAGTCCTTCGTTCACGAGCTGGAGCAGCTTGCGTTTGCTCATCACGGTGTAGTCGATGTTCAGCCGAGCGAACTCGATCTGCCGCGGCAGCGCGCGCGGAAAGTCTAACGACTCCAGAATCCAATCGTAGAGCGGCCGATGCACCTCGAACTCGAGCGTGCACAGCGAGTGCGTGATGCCTTCAATGTAATCGCTGATGCAATGCGCGAAGTCATACATCGGGTAAATCGCCCAGCCCGCGCCGGCGTGATGATGTTCGAGATGGCGAATGCGATAGAGCACCGGGTCGCGCAGCCAGACATTCGGCGCCTGCATGTCGATCTTCGCCCGTAGCGTGCGTGTTCCATCAGGGAATTCGCCGGCGCGCATCTGGCTTAACAAGGCAAGATTCTCTTCGATACTGCGCGCGCGGAACGGCGAGTCTTTGCCGATGCGCCGATACTCATCCGTATCCTCGGGCGACATGTCGTCGACATAAGCGTTGCCTTTGTGCACGAGTCGCAGCGCGCATTCGTAAAAGGCTTCGAAGTAATCCGAGGCGTGAAACGGCTCCACAGAGTCACCCGATCGCGGATTGCGAATGGCCGACTCAATGAAGTCATTCCCGATCTGCTTCGGCTTCGCGCCGACGGGTTTCATGCCGACGTTCTCCTCCGCCCAACCGCTGATCAGCCACTTCACGTCCGCGATGATCGACTCGACGTACTCCGTCTCCTCTTTCGCCGGATTCGTGTCGTCCATCCGGATGTTGCAGATGCCATTGTTCTCTCGCGCAATGCCGAACCCGAGGCAGATCGCTTTAGCGTGGCCGATGTGCAGATAGCCATTCGGCTCGGGCGGAAAACGGGTGTGAATCTCTGCGTGCTTTCCTGCACGGAGATCTTCCGCGACGATTTCGCGGATGAAATCGGTCGGCGCGGCGGGCTGGTTTTCGCTCTCGGGCATGATCGGCGGGGAACGTAGCAGACGTTCGCCTACTTCGCCTTTGTCGCTTCGTTAACGAGAGCGTCAATGCCTGCGATGAAATCCTGACCGCTCCAGGCTTTGATGATTGTAGCGCGGCGGCGTAGCTCGCGTTGGTAGGCTGGATCAAGGTAGATCACAGGCGACGGGTAGATGAAGTGCTGCGCTCCGATGTTTAGGAGGCCATCGACAACTTCGCCCAGTGGCGGCCAGTCCTGCGGCGGCTGAGCCGTTGCAATCAGCGCATAGTCTGCGTGCTCGAGTTCACTGCCGCGCACTGCGCGGAACGACGGCGCCGCTTCCATCCGCATCGCGTCGATCGCACTGGGAGGGACAGCGACAATGCTGAACAAAGCTCCCGGATGTGCGCGCTCAATGATCTGCGCCGCGCGAGGTCCGTCGGTCTCGTCGCGTGGAACAGATTTGACGACGTGGTACTGGCCCGCGAGCAGAAGCGCGCGGTGGTGTTTCGCCAGGACTTCGCGTTCGACGACTTGGGCGAAACTAGCATCGCGATCGCCCCACGGCGCAAGATCACTCGCCGTTTTGATCTTCGACCAATCCAGCGGCGGATCGGCGAGGACCAGCCTGACCGGATGCGAACAAATGTGCTCCTGGTTGATCTCGCGCACGGCTTCGTAGAACTGTCGGTAGAGTGGTGAATTCCAGGTCAGTGGCACCGTAGTTTCGCGCCAGAGGCTTTGCAGTTGTTCGTCAGTGATCGATGCGCCGGAGATGTAGCTGTCGGCCAGCTCTTGCAGACGCGAATTGCCGAATTCGATCACGATGTCGTCAGCGCGACAGATGAACTCGGGCGTGCGAATCATCTCACGGAGGAAGGCGTGCAGCTCCGACCAGCGATGCAGTTCGCCGACAAAGATGAGCGGGTGTTGATCGAACTGCTGCGCGATCTGCGCGATGACCGGTGCGGCCGATCGCGGTTCCGCGTTTCCCGTCACAGCAAAGAGGAAGCCGGCGAGCGCGGCAGCCGCAAACTTCATCGTCGCAGAATGCGGTCGTTCGCCGCAGGCTGACAAGCGACATCGATGTCGTACGTATGAGCGCTGTATTGCGGTTAGCCGATCTGCAGGACTTCGGGAAATTGGATGAAAAGATCCGTCTCGGTGTGCTCGGCGATCCAGTCGCGCATTCTCGCTCACCGCAGATGATGAACCCGGCACTGCAACACTGCGGAATTAAGATGCGCTACGGTCGGTTTCAAATTGCGCCTAACGAATTGCAAACTGCTCTTCGCCTGATGGCGGAAGGAGATTTCGTCGGGGTTAACCTCACGATTCCGCACAAGCGGGCAGCGGTCGCGATGATGGATGAACTCGACGACTCCGCGCGACGCGCAGCCGCGGTGAATTGCGTGCGATTCCGCGACGGGAAAATGATCGGGCTGAATACAGATGGGCCGGGATTTTCGCGCGCGATCCGGAACGAGTTTGCGGTCGATCTGCGTGATCTCCGCGTGCTCTTGTTAGGCGCCGGTGGGGGCGCAGGTCGTGCGATCGCGCTGCAATGCGCGGGTGAAGATTGCGAGCGGCTCGTCCTGGTGAATCGCACGTTCGAGAAGGCGAAGGAGCTTGCGAGTGAGCTGCGGCCTTTCTTTCAACAAGCGCGCGTCCTCGGACCGGTCGCGCGACTTGAAGCGGTCGAGTGGAATGACGCCTCGCTGCGTTTTCAGATTGCGAACACTGATCTGGTGGTGAACGCGACGGCTGTCGGTTTGAAGCAATGCGACGCGAGCGTTCTGTCGCCGTCGCTGCTCGCGCCGCATCTCCTGGTTTATGACACGATTTACGAACCCGCGAGAACACGCCTTCTCGCTGCTGCTGCGAATGCCGGCGCACGGTGCGCGAATGGTCTTTCCATGCTGTTGCACCAGGGCGCGCTCTCGTTCGAGCATTGGTTCGATCGCGAGGCGCCACTCGACGTGATGAGGGCCGCGCTGGCCTAACGAATCAACTCTTCGCCATCTCCGCACCGCGTGCGGCCGCTGCCTTAACCGCAGCGATCAATCCTTGCGCCGTGCCGTGCTTTTCCATCTCGGCGAGACCGGCTGCGGTTGTGCCGCCGGGCGTGATCACCATGAGGCGGAGTTCTTCCGGTGAAGCGCCGCTCTCCAACGCAAGCTGCGCCGCGCCAAGCACGGTCTGCGTTGCGAGTCTCAGCGCAGTGTCGTTAGGCAGTCCGGTGGCTTTGCCGCCTTCGGCGAGCGCTTCGATCACGCTGTAGACGAAGGCCGGTCCGCTGCCGGATAGCGCGGTCACCGCATCGATCTGTTCTTCGCGCACTTCTTCAACAATGCCGATTGCCGTGAAGATTTTTCGGAGCAGCTCGACATCTGCATCGGTCGCGCGAGCGCCGCGGGCGAGCGCAGTCGCCCCCTGACACACCGCGGATGGGGTGTTGGTTAAGGCGCGGAGGAAGCGCGCTTCGGCGAGTTCTTCCATGCTGGCCAGGCGAATTCCGGCTGCGAGTGAGACGACGAGCTTGTCTTTGATTAAGCCTGCGATGTCATGCACCACCGGCAGGACGACCCCGGGTTTCACGCCGAGAAAAATCACCTTCACGACACGCGCGACTTCGCTGTTGTCGTCTGTCACTTGAATGCCGGTTTCGCTCGCGAGCGTCTTCCGCAACTCGGCGGCTGGTTCAGCGGCGATGATTTCGTCCGGCTGACAAAAGCCGGCGCGCAGCAGGCCGCGAATGACCGAACCGGCGAGTTTGCCCGCGCCGATGAACCCGAGTGATGTTTGAGTCTGGTTAGGAATGCGGCAACGTTAGTCGATGGTAGCGGCAGGTGTAAATTTCGGACTCGATCTCGCGGAGGAGATCAAGGAGCTGAAGCGGGAGCGGAACGCCGTGATCCTCGCGCACAACTACCAGGTCCGGGAGATCCAGGAGGTCGCGGATTACGTTGGCGACTCGTTAGGCCTGAGCTATCAGGCCCAACAAACGGATGCCGACGTGATCCTGTTCTGCGGGGTCCATTTCATGGCGGAAACGGCGAAGATCGTGAACCCGTCGAAGCGCGTGCTCATTCCCGACTTGGACGCCGGCTGCTCGCTCTCCGATTCGTGTCCGCCGGAGAAACTCGAAGCTTTCCTGAAACAGCACGCGGACAAGAACTACTACGTCATCGCCTACATCAATTGCAGCGCCGGCGTCAAAGCGCTCTCCGACGTGATCTGCACGAGCGGCAACGCAGACAGGATCGTGAACGCTGCACCGCCGGATCGAAGCATCCTCTTCGTGCCTGATCAAAACCTCGGCGCATGGGTGATGGAGCGGACCGGGCGCAAGATGGATCTCTGGCAGGGGAACTGTTACGTCCACGTCGAGTTCACGGCGCGCAGCATCAATCGTATTCGCGAAGAACACCCCGACGCACCCGTGGTGGCTCATCCGGAATGCACCTATGCAGTGCGCATGCTCGCGGATGAAGTTTGCTCGACGGAGAAGATGGTGAACTTCTGCCGTCAATCGCCCGCGCACGACATCATCATTGTCACCGAAGCCGGCATGCTGCATCGGCTGCGGCGTGAGATTCCCGGAAAGAACTTCATCGCCGGACCAACGGACAATTGCTTCTGCGGCGAATGC
>JBJMWV010000004.1:0-5619 GCA_045809985.1 Chthoniobacterales bacterium
CCGATCGCGGTAGTGATGAGCAATGCCAGGACGGCCTGCCAGTTCTGCAGGACAGTCTCGCCGCGTTGGAGGATGCCGGCCATACCAGACATCAGGTAGGTCGCCGGCACAAACTGCGTCAGGCGTTGTAGCCATTCCGGAAACAAGGTTATCGGAATAGTCATGCCGCTCAGGAAGAGCATTCCCATATAAAGCGGCTGGATAAGAAGATTGCTCTCCTGCGACGAATTAACTACTGCCGCGATGATTAAGCCGATCGCGCGAAAAGCGAGCGAGCCGACGGCGACGAAAATGAAGAACGAGATAAGATTCGTCGGCAATGTCATGCCGTAGAACTTCATCGCGAAGAGCAGTGTGAAGACGACTGTCGGCAGGAAGAGGATCATGCCGGTCGTGATCGACGCGAGCAGCAACGGCACAGGCGAGATAGGTGTGACCTTGTAGCGACGAAGCACGTTCGCTTCGCGATCCATCACTGCGCGCATTCCTGCGCCGTAAAGCCCGTTCCCGAGAATCCCGAGTGCGAGCACCATCGCGACGACGCGGTTAATCGCTGAGCCCTGCTGCGCTTTGAAGAGCAGCGCGAAGATGAAGAAGAAGGCGAGGGGAAAGAAGTAGTTAAAGAAGATGACCGCGCGATTTCGCAGCGCGAGACGCAGGTCATTTCGAAAAAGCGCGAGGTAGGCTTTCATTCGTTAGTCGCGCAGTTTCTTGCCCGTAAGCTCGATGAAGACATCTTCGAGCGTCGGGCGTTTCAAATGTACGTCGTCTAGTTCGATGCCTTGCGCGTCGATCCATTTGACGAAGTCGACCAGCGTTCGCGCCGGATGACTTGAGCTAATGGTCAGATGCCGGCGATCTTCACTCACGATCGTGCGCACCGCGTCCTGCCATTGCGGAACATCGCCCGGCGGCAACGGGCGATTGAGCTGCGCTTCAATGCCTGATTGCGTGGCGCTCTTCTGCTGAAGCTCGCGCGGCGTGCCGATCGCGATGATTTGTCCCGAGTCGATGATCGCCACACGATCGCAAAGCCGCTCGGCTTCTTCGATGTAGTGCGTCGTCATCAGGATCGTGCGCTTCTCCGCGCGGAGTTCTTCGATTAAGTCGCGAATTTCGAGACGCACCTGCGGGTCAAGGCCGGTGGTGGGCTCATCGAGGAAGAGCAGCTGCGGATCGTTGATCAAGGCGAGTGCGATTGCGAGACGCTGCTTCTGTCCGCCGGAAAGAGAGGCATAGAACGCGTCTTTCTTATCCCAAAGCTGCAGGCGCTTGAGCAACATCTCGCCGCTGACCGTGCGGGTGTAGAGCGCGGCGAAAAGATCGACCGCTTCGTTCACCTTTAGCTTGTCCGGCAGATTCGTCGCCTGCAGCGCGACGCCGATGCGATCTTTGAGCCGTTTCGTGTGCTGATTCGGATCGAGCGAGAGAACTTTAACTTCACCGCCAGTCCGCGGACGGAGGCCTTCCAGGATCTCAACCGTCGTTGTCTTGCCTGCGCCGTTCGGCCCGAGCAGGCCGAAGACCTCTCCGGTCTGCACTTCGAAGTCGATTCCTTTGACGGCTTCAAAGCTGTCGTACGACTTCCGCAAACCGCGCACGTAGATTGCCGGGTCAGAGCTCATGCGCGGCGAAGGATAAATCGCCTAACGAGCAGAAAGGCAAGCAGCAACGCGGTCGCGATTGCGCAGCCTTGCGCGAAAACTTCTCCATGGCGCACATAAAACGTCGGCTCGTAATCAACCGGCACACGCACTTCACCAGTAAGCACGCCTTGCGTGAACTGGCTGCCTTTCTCGTCCGTCAACACCTGCGTCACGCGTCCGAATTCATTCACGAAACAGGTCACGCCGGTATTCGCCGACCGCACGAGCGGAAGGCGTGTTTCAACACAACGGAAGATCGCGTTATCGAGATGCTGCTTCGATCCGGCCGAGCGGAGGAACCAGCCGTCGTTCGTCACGTTTGCGAGCACGTTCGCACCGCGCAGCACGAACTGTCGTGTCAGCTCGCCGATTGTATCCTCGAAACAAATCAATGGCGCGAGCCGCACATCACCGCGCGTTGTCTTGAAGACGGTGTGCTCAGCGCCGAAGCCGAAATCCTCCGGCACCTGATCACCTACGACCGCAGCAATGCCGGGAATTGTGTGCCGACCGGGAACGTATTCGCCGAACGGCACGAGGTGCACCTTGCGATAAAGCTGCACATCCCGCCCGCTGTTCGAGACAAGCATGGCCGCGTTGTAGGCATCCTTTTGATCGACATCGATTGTGCCTAGCAAGAGATCGACCTTCGTTTTGTCCGAAAACGCCATCACAAATCGATAGCTCTGCTCATCCTGCATCACCGGGCCGGGCATCGAGCTTTCCGGCCACATCACGAGATCGGGCTTCGATTGCACCGCTGTCTCGCTCAAGCGCGAGAAGGTCGCGAACACCTGCTCCGCCGTCGCGCGGTTAAACTTCTCTTCGCGCGGAATGTTTGGTTGTAACGCTGCGACGCGGTATGCGGTCGCATCCTGTCGCTCCTGCACCGCGCGCACCCCGTACGACATCACTCCAACGATCGCTGCCATGCAGAGCGTAAATTCAAAATGCGGGCGCCGCTTTTGCACCTGCGATTCGGCGATGAATCGGCGGACTGTCACAACCAAAACGACGTTCGTGAACGCGAGCAGAAAGGAGAGTCCGGGGACGCCGGTAAATTCTGCGATCTGAATCAGCGCCCATTGCGCGTGGAGTGCGTGCCCGAGCGTGTTCCAGCCCCAGCCGGTGAAGAGTGTGCCGCGGATCGTCTCCGTTGTGACCCACGTCGCGGCGAGAAGAAGCGCGAGCGAAAGGTTCTTGTAGGAGCTGAGCCACGGCGGCGAAACGTCAGGACGCTTCAACTCGTTAGGCATTTCCCGGCTGCCTTCGGCCGCGCGCTTCTCCTCCAATCGCCGTGTCACAGCTTCCAACCCGGCGACCGGTCTCGGCTTTGAAGGAGCAGGCCGCAGCCGGCCCGCGAGCCAGCACCAGAGCGCCGGGTAGACACCCATGTAGGCGCCGACCAGCAACCAGCCGGGGCCTGTGACGGTCGTGAGCCAGGAGAAGACGAACCAGAAGAATGTCACACCCGCGACGTAGCCTAACAAGAGATCGCGCAGCCACCGGCGCTTGCTTCGGTCGCCGGAAAACCACACCGCGGCGAGCAACGGCGTCAGCGCAATCCAGCAGAGCCACGCCTGATCGTATGGCGCGAAGCAGAGGCGATAACCGATGCCGGTTGCAATTGCCGCTAGCCACGGCCAGAGCCGCAGCGCTCGATACCCCAGGTTCACCTTCGAACTAGCCGCGGCGTTGCCGACGCTCGCGTCCGCGACTTCGAGAAGGGTTCAACGCTTCCTTCAAGTCGCGCGCGTAGGACTGATTCACCCGCAGGCTGGCTCGCTCTACGTCCTCCGTCTTGCGCAGGTTGACCTTGCTGGAGAGGATGTAGCCTAACGAGATCATCCCATCGAGGGTGTCGAGAAATTCCGCTTCGGCCATGTCGTCGACGCGCTCGAGTAATTGCTTGCCACTCATCGGCGTGCCGCTAAGCCCGAGCGTCTTCAGGATAGTGATCTCGCCGCCGTTCAACTTGATCTCGCGAGGCATCGCCTTACTTCAGCAGGGATTCAGGCGATGTCGAGCAAGCTCACGCGGCAGCGCGTTTCTGCGCGTCCGCTTGCAGCCAATCCCAGAGACGATCGAGATGCGTGCTCACCTCGGATTTCGCGGTGGCGAGTTCGTTCTCGCTCAACCTGCCGCTCGTCGGGCGGCGCTGCGCGAAAAGGTAATACTTGATCTTCGGCTCGGTGCCGGAGCCGCGCACCGCGATGCGGGTGCGATCTTCGAGCTCGAAGATGAGCATCTTCTCTTTCGGGATCACGTCGCCTTCCACGTCGCGGAAGGTTTCCTTCTCGAAGTTCTTCACCGTGGCGACGCGTGAGCCGAGCATCTCGGTCGGCGGATTCGCGACATACGACTCGAGCAGCGACTTGATCTTGGCCGCGCCTTCCGCGCCTTCGAAGGTCATCGCGCCGTTGTTTTCGAGGAAGTAGCCGAACTTTGCATAAACTTGGTCGAGCAAAGCATCGAGCGTGAGGCCGCGAGATTTCGCGTACGCCGCTACTTCGCAGAACATGATCGTCGCGCCGTTGCCGTCCTTGTCGCGGATGAAATCGGCGCCGCTGTAGCCGTAGCTTTCTTCGCCGCCGAAGATGTAGAGTGACGAATTCGTTAGGCGCGCATTGCGTGTTTCTTCTTCGGAAAGGTCGCGGTATCTGGCGCGAATCTCATCAGGTAACGCGCGCTCATATTTGCCGAGCTTCGCGCCGATGTACTTGAAGCCAGTTAGCGTTTCGACGCAGCGCAGTCCGTAGTGTTCCGCGATCGCCTTCTGCAGATCGGTCGTGACGAAGGTCTTGATGATTACGCCGCGCGACGCGTTCTCTTTGTTCAAGACGCCGCGATCGAACAACGTCTTCGCGCGATAGTAAGCCATGAGCGAACCGATCTGGTTACCGGTGAGCAACTTCATCTCGCCACTGGCCGTCCGCACCGCCACGCCCATGCGATCGCAGTCCGGATCGGTCGCGACGACGAGATCCGCGTTCTCTTTCTTCGCGAGCTCGACACCGAGCTTTAACGCTTCGGCGTTTTCCGGATTCGGCGATTTCACCGTCGGAAACGCGCCGTCGAATTGATCCTGTTCCTTCACCACCGAGAACTGGAACCCGAACCGCTCGAGCATCGGCTTAATGATGACGCCGCCGGTTCCGTGAATAGGCGTGAAGACAATGCGCAGATCTCTCGCGGAACGGACGAGATCCGGATCGAGGACGAGCGATTCGACGCGGCGCATGTAGGCTTCGTCGACATCTGCGCCCAGCGTGATCACGTCGCCGCGCCGATCGTGCGCTTCGTAGCTCTCAGCCATGATCGCGTTCACCTTCGCGATGATCCCACTCGCATGCGGTTCGATCACTTGCGCGCCGTCATCGAAGTAAACTTTGTAGCCGTTGTCGTGTGGCGGGTTGTGGCTCGCGGTGATGACAACGCCGGCGTTCGCGCGCAGATGGCGGACGCCAAATGACAGCTCGGGCGTCGATCGCGGCCCGTCGAAGATGCACGCATCGGCGCCATTCTCCGCCGCAACCTTCGCGGCGAGCGCGGTGAACGCCTTGGAGAAGAAGCGCGTGTCATGCGCGATCACGATCTTCGGTTTCCCGGAAAGCTTCTCGTTGACGAACCATTCGTGCAGGTAGGCAACGAGGCCACGCGTCGCGCGCGCTACGTTGTAGAAGTTCATTGAGTTCGTGCCGACGCACGGGAACTCCGGCGGTAGGTCGTTAGGCGCGCTGCCGCGTTCTGCGCGCGTCACGATCTTACCGATCGTTCGCCCCCTTAATCCGCCGGTGCCGAAGGCGAGCGTCTTATAGAAGCGATCGTTCAGTTCGGTCCAATGACGGCCGCTTGCGAGCTCGTCGATGACTTCGGCGTAAAGCTTAGAAGTCGCGCCGGTCAGCAGCGCGTTGATGTTCTGCGCCGCGGATTCGATCAGCCGTCCATCCGCGACCGCACGCGCGAGCGTTTC
>JBJMWV010000005.1:0-4997 GCA_045809985.1 Chthoniobacterales bacterium
AGCGTCGGCAGGGTCTTTGAAGCCCAGCTCTTCACATCGGGATCAGAGCCGCTCTTCGCTTCCTTTTCGAACGCGGCAATGTCCTTCTCGTGATCCTGGAGCATCATCGAGAGATACTCCTTGTCGAAGTTCGCATCGTTCATCTTGTGCGCCTTCTCCGCGCCTCCGAGCTTCACGCCTTTCTTCTGCGCCAGTCCCATCAGCTCGTTGTTCGCCTTGGTGTGATCGGTGACCATCATGGAGCCAACGTTCTTCACTTCGGCGCTTTGCCCTTTCTGCTGCGCGGTCTTGCCCATTTCGACTTCCATCATGCCGCCCTTGCCCGCTTCCATGATGAAGTTCTTGTCGTCGTTGCTGAGCTGACCACCGCCCTTGTTCGGCGTGTTCGGGGTGTTGGTGGTCCGGCTCGGCGTGCTCGCTGAACTGGACGAGCCCATCGTCGGCATCTGCGCGCCCGCTCCGGCCGACCCTTCGCCGTGACCCTCTTGGGCAAAGAGAGGAGTGGCGCAACAAATTGCCCCGGCCGCGAGCGTGGTCACGGCCAGCCGTGTGCTGAAGTTGAATGTCGTTTTCATAGAATGTGTAACTGAGGGTGTGTTGATGCCGAAGTGCGTCGGCAACTACGGTTCGCATCCGTTAGGCACGCTGGACGCCAAAACCTTTGCTACTCCGGCTGGCTAGGCGCGCTCGTCGCGTAGGAGCTTTCCACCCGCTGTGCGACATCCCTATAGCCGTAGTCCGTCTCGTAAATCTGTTTCATGCAGCCGATCGACTTCTCCAAGTCGCCCATCTGCTCGTAAACCAGGCCGAGATTGTAGGTGATCTCCTTCTTCGTCGCGTCCATGGTGAGAATTTCGCGCGCTGCTTCCTCGAGCTGCTTCGCGGCCAGATCGAGCATCCCGAGCTGCTGATAACACCTGCCTAACAAGTTCATCGCCTTCAGACGCGCGTTCGGATTTTGTCGCGCGCGCTGCAATTCCGGGAGCGCTTCGCGGAAGTGGCCTGCGAGCATGAGATTTTCGCCTAGCTCGAAGCGCACCTGCAAATCAGTCGGGTTTCGCTCGACCCGCTTCCGTGCCTCATCGAGCAACATCTCCGCGCGCGCGAGTTTCGCGCTCTGCAGAGCCGCGGCTCGTTCGGCATAGCCTTCCGCTTCCGGACTATGCTCGCCGAGCCAACGTTCGTGCTCCACGATCTGGCGCTCGGATCGTTTCGTTTCCATCTCGGAGATCTTGCGCACAAGCCCGGGATCAGAACGCCCGCCCAGATCGGCCGCGTAAACATACCAGGCGTGCGCACTCTCGAAGTCGTCCTTTTGCTCGGAGAGCGAAGCCAGATGCCGCGCGAAGTCGATGTTCTGCGGCTCCGCCTGATGCCGCTCATAGGTCTCGGCGATCTGCTGGTCTAACGACTCCCCGGCCAGAAACATCCGGTTCTGTTGTTCAAGGGAAACGGCGACATCCTTGTCCTTGATTAAGTCGCGATAGCTCTCCGCTTCCGTCCATCCACCGGTCTTCATCGACGAGCGCGCAGATGCATCTTTGCCCAGGCGCAATGCCTCCGAATCGAGCGGATCCGCTTCCGTAATGCGGTTGTAAACCTCGACCTCTTTGTCGCTTTGCTCGAGGTCGTGATAAAGCCGGCCAAGCTCGTGCAGGATCTTGGTGTCGCGTGGCTTCTCCTCGAGCAAGGTTTGCAACGCAAGCACGCCAATCTCCGGGAAACCTGCCACGACCGCGGCTTCCTTCAGGAGCATGTTCGCCTGTTTGTTGTAAGGCTCGTCTTCGAGCACCTTCTCGACCAACTCGATCGTGCGCCTTGGGTCTTTCTTTATCTCGCGCTGCGCCTTCATCACGCCGATCGACGCAGTCGAAACATTGAAGAACCCCTTCTTCTCCGCCTTTGCCTTCGTCACCTCCGCGCGGCGCAATAACTGCCGACCCTTCAGAAATTCCGGCTCGTGTTTCAGGATGCCCTGCAAGAGCGAAATGGCGTAACCGAAGTTCCGCATCTCCACCGCAGCCACTGCTTTCAGCCAATGGCTGCGCTGCGCCTCGCTCAACTCTTTCTCCGTCTTTACCGGCATCGGCTACTAGTAAGCTCTGACACGATCCCGGCTCAATTTCGAGTTCGCCTCCGCCCGGTCCATCGCGCGGTCTACCAGACAATCGCGGGCGCGCACCGCAGATAGACATTACTGGTCAGTTGCTGCAGCATAAAATCAGCGACATCCGCACGCCCGATTTTTCCCGTGGCGATATAGCTACCGACATCGACTCCGTGCCGGTACCCGCCCCGCCTGGCTCCGTCCGTGAGCACGCCGGGGCGCACCATCACCCAATCGACTGAGCTCTCCGCGATGATCTTCTCCTGCCGCGCCTTGTCCCAGAAGTAGATTGGCAGCACGACGGGAAGAAACAAAAACGTGGCGAAGAGCCCGAGCTTTCCCGCGCTATTCCCCAGACCGATCGACGTCTCGACGACAAAGCGCCGCACTCCGTTAGCTTCCATGGCGCGCAGGACATTCCGTGTTCCTTCTGACTGGACGCGACTCGGCACGTAGAGCCGCCGATGACCAAGCGCGGAAAGCACCGCATCCTGGCCGCGCACCGCGCCGTCGAGCGATTCCGGATTGAGCACATCGCCGCGCACAAGATGAAGCCGCGGATTATCGATCTGGAGCTTCGCCGGATCGCGCACTAGCGCCGTCACTTCATAGCCTTGCTCAAGTGCCTGGGAGACCAGCTCGCGTCCGGTGCCGCCGGTCGCACCGATGATGAGCACACGCTTGATGTTCGAGGAGGCGGGCGCGCGCTGCGTCTCGGCTGGCGAGCGGAACCCGCGGATCCCCATCACGACGGAGTAGCCGATCGAATAGGCAAGATAGACGAAGAGGTAGATCATGTGGGCGACTAACGATCAGAGTAATTCCATCTGCGGCTTCTGCGCCTCCGGCATTCCGGCTTTCTGTCGCCTTGTGCGCCGCACCGGCTCGGCTGTCGCGCCGTTTGGCTTTTCCAGGTGCGCGAGAATGTCCTTCGCGCGGTTCAGGATTTCCTTCGGCAACCCGGCCAGTCGTGCCACCTGGATGCCGTAGCTCTTGTCCGCGCCACCCGCGATGATCTTGCGCAGGAAGATGATCTGCTCGTTCCACTCGCGGACCGCGACGTTGTAATTGGAGACGCCTTTACGCTCCTCCGCGAGCTTGGTGAGTTCGTGGTAGTGCGTCGCGAAGAGCGTGCGCGCTTTGATCTTGTCGTGCAGAAACTCCGCCACGCTCCATGCGATCGAGAGTCCATCGAAGGTGGACGTGCCGCGCCCGATCTCATCAAGAATGACTAACGAGCGCTCGGTCGCGTTGTTCACGATGTTCGCGGTCTCGTTCATCTCGACCATGAATGTCGATTGTCCGCGCGAGAGATCGTCATTCGCGCCGACACGAGTGAAGATGCGATCGACGACACCGATCTCCACGCTCGCCGCCGGCACAAAGCTCCCGATCTGCGCCATCAGCACGATAAGCGCGACCTGCCGGATGTAGGTTGATTTGCCGGCCATGTTCGGGCCGGTGATGATCGCCAGCCGCGCAGCATTGCCATCGAGTGAAGTGTCGTTAGGCACAAACTTCTCCTCGACCAGATTCTGATCGAGCACCGGATGGCGGCCGTCCTTGAACGTGAGCCGCAAGGAGTGATCGAGCTTCGGTCGCGCGTAGTTGTAGAGCCGCGCGGTTTCCGCCAAACCGCAGAGCACATCGAGCGTCGCTATCGCCGCCGCGATTGCCTGGATAACATTGAGATCGGCCAGTGTTTCATCGCGCACCGTCTGGAAGAGCTGATACTCGAGCGCGCGTGCACGCTCATCCGCGCCTAGAATCTGCGCCTCTATTTCCTTCAACTCCGGCGTGACGAAACGCTCGCCGCCGACGGTCGTTTGCTTGCGCGTGTAATGCGCGGGCGCGGAAGCGAGGTTCGATTTCGTGATCTCGATGAAGTAACCGAAGACCGAGTTGAAGCGCACCTTGAGCGACTTAATTCCGGTCGCTTCGATCTCGCGCTCCTGCAGCTCGTTGATCCAGTTTTTGCCCTCGCGTGACGCGCGCCGCAGCTCATCGAGATCGCTCGCGTAGCCGTCTTTGAAAATGCCACCGTCCTTCAGGGTGAACGGCGGATCCTCCACAATCGCGCGCGCCAGCTTGTCGACAAGTTCAGGCATCTCGCGCAGCTCGCCGTGGAGCTTCGTTGCGTAAGACTCCGGCTTGCCCGTGGTCCCGAACGTAACCCGCTCGATCAGCTTGCCGAGTTCACGCTTCAGCGCGGGAATCTGCTCAAGCGAATTACGCAAAGCGACCAGGTCACGAGCGTTCCCCGAGACCTGACTCAGGCGGCCGATCGCGCGCTCGACATCGCGCACGCCTTTGAGCGCGTCACGGAGACTCGCCAGGAGATCCGATTCGTGCAGCAACTGCGCAATCATCTCATGCCGCATCTCCAGTTCGACGAGATCGCGCAGCGGCTGCAGGATCCAGCTGCGCAATTTGCGTCCGCCCATCGGTGTGATCGTGCGATCGAGCGCACCTAACAAACTCATGTCTTTCGCGCCACGCGACGCGACCAGCTCGAGATTCGATTGCGTGGTGAGATCGAGCACGACGTGGTTCGCTGCCACGTCACAACGCAGCGCCGTCAGATGGTCGACCTTCCGCCGCAGCTGGTGCTTCAGGTAATGGACGACTGCACCCGCCGCACAGACTGCAGCGGTCATCTCGCTGCAGCCAAAACCGTCGAGCGACTTCACGCCGAAGTGCTCGCACAAAGTGAAAATCGCCTGCTCCGGAAGGAAGGCGTAGCTGTCGTGCGGCAACGTCCGTTCGATCTCGGCAAAGTTCGCCTGCTGCTCGTCACTCACTAGCAACTCGGCCGGCGCGACGCGCGCGAGCTCATCTTGCAACGCGCTCATGCTCGCGACCTGCGTGAGCCGAAATTCGCCCGTGCTCA
>JBJMWV010000006.1:0-3051 GCA_045809985.1 Chthoniobacterales bacterium
CACAGATCGCGCGCGAAGGTTTCCCGAAACGCAAAGTACGCGTCGTCGCGACCGGCGGTTACGCAGCGCTGATCGCGCGGCGCTTACCGGAAATCGAAGCCGTCCATCCGGCGCTCACGCTCGAAGGGCTCCGATTGATCGCGAACCTCAATCTGTAGCGCAATCCGCGGCGAGAGAGCCGCTTGCGGCGTGCGTCCTGCTTTTCATGCTGGTCACCATGCGTCCGTGCCTAGAAATGGCTTGTCAGAGGTGCGACGTGACGGTTGTATGCGACCTGCTATGAAGATTTGGAAATTCGCGACGATTGCTGCCTTGGTCCTGAGCTCTTTTGCCGCGGACAATGTCGCGCCGTCGAAGACGGAACTGGAGGCGATGTATGACAAAGCCTTCAAGGAATTTGACGCCAATAATTACGCCGAGGCGCTGAAGAATCTCGACGCGATCGACGCGCGTCAGCCGGATCTCGCCGAATCCGCGAATCTGCGCGGCGTCATCCAGATGCGGCAGAAAGATTATCCTAATGCGGAGAAGGCGTTGCAGAAAGCGCTCGCTGCTGATCCGAAGTTTTGGAACGCGCGCTTCAATCTCGCGGAGATTCCGTTCCTGCAGAAGAACTGGGCGGAAGCGCGGAAGCGTTTCGAGGAACTGCTGAAAGGCAACGCCTCCGAGCTGCAGGGCGAAGCGCGCCAGCTCATCGAATACAAGATCCTCATCACTTATTTGATGGAGGGGAAATCGAGCAACGTGGAGTCGATCGTCTCCAAGTTCGAAGTGTCGCCGGAGACACCGGCTGTGCAGTACGCGAACGCGGCGATTGCATTGAGCAAGAAAGACGAGAAGGCCGCGAAAGATGCACTCGCGACTGCGGAGAAGAGTTTCTCACCGCAGCTCAACAAGCTGTTCGCCGAGTCGCTATACGAAGTGGGTTGGCTGGAGAAGCCGGCTGGTCAAACACGCGCGGCGATCGAGTTGAACTCGGCCGCGGAAAAAGCCGCGAAGACGAAAGCGTTCGCAAAGCAGAAGTACGACGAAGCTGAGCAGGCGCTCGCGCAACGTGATTTCACCGCGGCGCGGAAGTTGATCGACGAAGCGGATGCAGCGGATCCGAATCAGGCCGCGATCATCAACCTGCGCGGCGAGATTCTCCTCGAGCAAAAAGATTTCGATGGCGCCGAAGCGCAGTTCCGCCAGGCCCTGAAGATCGACCCGAAGTTCCGCGACGGGCAATACAACCTCGCGCAGGTGCCGTTTAAAAAGAAGGACTACGCAAAAGCGCGTGAGCGTTTCGAAGCGCTCTTTAGCTCCACCAGCGGCGTCGACAAAGATCGCGCGGCGCAGCTGATCAAATACAAGGTTTACCTGACCTATCTGCTCCAAGGGAACGATGCGCGCGCGCAGAAGATGATGGAGCAATTCCAGTTCACCGGCGACACACCGGCACTCTACTACGCGCAGGCCGCGTGGGAGTTTAAACACGATACCGCGCCGAAGGCGAACGACTGGGTGACCTCCGCCCGGAAGATTTATCCGCCTGCACTGAACGGCGTCTTCGCCGATGCGTTCTTTGATTTGGGCTGGCTGCAGAACGCGGAAGCCGCCGCTTCGACAGCGCCGGCAATCGCCGAAGCGAGCCCGAGTGAAGTTGCTGCTCCGTCGATTGAGCCGACGCCGCTCCCGAACATCTCGTTAGCCAAGAACCAACCGCAGAAGCCCGCTGAACCGCTGAGCCTCGCGATCCAGCCGCAAGCCGAAGTCCCCGGCATGGAAGCGATGAGTTCGACGACTTCGCAATCGCCCGCCGCCTCAAGCGCCCTTAGCGCGACTGCGTCGCCGAGCGTGGAGACGCCGGTCGCTTCAACTGCATCACCCGCCGCCGCGAAGCCGGTGATCGCAACGCCGACAGAGTCCGAATCACCCGCAGAAGAAACAACAATCGCGAAAGCCGCTTCGCCTGAGCCGACGGCGGCAGCAACCGCTGCCGTTTCCGCAAGTCCGGCAACGGTCCTCGCGCCGGCGAAGGTTCGTGACTGGGCAGCGCCGAGTTGGAGTGAAAAATTCAGCGAGCAATTTAGCGACTCGCGCTCCCTGCTTATTGCAGCGCTCCTTCTGGCGGCAATCCTGCTCATAGCATGGGCTGTGATTCCCGAACTTCGTCGCCGCTTTTCAAAGACTGCATCGGAACCGCGCCTCGCGCCTGCGGATGGTCCTTCTCTCGAGGAGACCGAAGTCGCTGCACGAGCGAGTGAGTTTGTTACGGCGACGCGTCTCGCTGGCGGACCTCCGCAAGTTTCACTTCAGCTTCGTGCGTCAGAACCAGCCCTGCGCCGGGCAACGATGCCGTTGGGCAAGAACGGCCGTCAGTTTGGGCATGGCAACGGGAATGGAAATGGCCACTACGGCCACGGCAGTGGCCATGAGGCTGTCGCAGCAGCTCCTGCGGCCGCCGCGTTTACTCCGCCTGCCGAAACCGTCGTGCAACCGGCGGAATCGTTCGCGTCCGCCGCGACGCTGGATTTCGACGAAGGTGTCGGCGAGCCGCAACCACTCGTTAGTCAGGAGATCCATCAGTTCGAAGCCGCTATCTTCGAACCGGTGCACGCGCCGGTTGAAGTTGAACTGTATCGCGCTGAACCGGAGCTTGCTTCCGCCGTCGCAATCAGCGCGCCTGTCTTCCATGAGCCGGTCGTCGCCGAGCCGGAAATCGCGCCGGTGATGGCAAAGGCGCCGGAAGTAATTGAAGCGCCCGTGATCGAGCCGGAGCCCATCGTGGCGCAGGCCTTGGTGGAAGAACCTGAGCCAATCGGCCAGGGCGCACCGGTTCCGCACGTCGAGGCAATCGTAGCCGAAGAACCGCCGGTTGCCGACGTTGCAACTCCTGAACCAGAACCTATCCGCGAGCAGCGCGCGCCGTTCGCCGCTGCGGGCATGGCACTTGCAGGCATCGGTGCACTGCGCCAAGCTATCACCTCGTTAACCCCGAAAGTCGTTAACGAGCCGAACGCTCAGCAGCCAATCCAACCAAACATGCCAACACCGACACAACCCACTCCG
>JBJMWV010000007.1:0-9044 GCA_045809985.1 Chthoniobacterales bacterium
CGGAAGTGGTCGTTAGGCCGCTGAGCGATGACACCGCGTTCGTGACCGGCTGCTGGCAGTTAGCACGCGAAGCAGATCAGCCGCGTGGCTGTTTCACACTTCTCTTCCGGCACTTGCCGGAAGGCTGGCGCATCGTCCACGATCACACGTCCTGATCTATAACTCGCGAAGGCGCGCGAGGATCTTGTCGTGGATGCCGTCGAAGCCGCCGTTGCTGAACACGACTACGACGTCATCACGCCTAACGAGTGGTATCAGCCGATCGACGATTGCGTCGGCATTCTTTTCATAGAACGCTGGACGTCCTGCGTCCGCGATTGCGCGCATGACCGCTTCGGGATTCAGGCGGTCGCGTTCGCCGATTTGGTCGAGCCTCGCGACCTGCGAAATGAAAACACCGTCGGCGAGCTTAAGCGCATCAGGTAGCTCCTGCTGAAACACGGCCCGCCGCGTCGTGTTCGAGCGCGGCTCGAAGATGGCCCACAGCCGCTGCCCGGGATAACGCTGCCGCAGGCCGGTGAGCGTTTGCGCGATCGCAGTGGGATGATGGCCGAAGTCGTCGATCACCTTCACGCCGGCGATCTCGCCGCGCAGTTCCTGCCGGCGCGCGATACCCTTAAAACTCGCCAGTCCTTCGCGGATCTTCTCGTTAGGCGCGCCGTAGAATCGCGCCGCCGAGATTGCCATCGCTGCGTTGCGCACGTTGAACTCGCCGATGAGCGGAATCTCCCATGTCTCCTCATCGAGCTTAAAACGCGCACCGTCCGCAGAGTAGGCGACATCACTGATCCGGCGCGCGCAGTTCATCCCGAAACCGACTTCGACCATCTGCGCGTAGCACTCGTTAGCCACTTCGCGGCAGTTCGCGTCGTCGCCATTTAACAGCACCATCCCGTTCTGCGGCACGATCCGCAGCAGATGACGGAAGGTGCGTTTCACCATCTCGAGATTGTCGAAAATATCCGCGTGATCGAACTCGATGTTGTTCACGATCAGCAGCTCCGGCAGGTAGTGCACGAACTTCGAGCGCTTATCGAAAAACGCGCTGTCGTATTCGTCACCTTCGATGACGAAATACTTCGAGTCGTTGAAGTGCGCGCCCTGCCCAAGGTTCTTCGGAATCCCGCCGATCATGAAGCCGGGATCGAATCCGGCCGTGCGCATCAGCCAAGTCAGCAGCGCGGTCGTCGTTGTCTTTCCATGAGTACCGCTGACGACGAGATTGTGCCGGCCGCGCAGAAATTCGTTCCGTAAAATTTCGGGCAACGAGAGGTAGTAACGCTTCTGGTTAAGCACGGCTTCGACCTCCGGGTTGCCGCGCTTCATCGCATTACCGATCACGACCACATCGGCATCGCCTGGGACGTTCTCCGCCCTGAAGCCTTCCCTTAACTTAACGCCGCGGCTCTCGAGGAACGCCGACATCGGCGGATACACATTTTCGTCCGAGCCAGTCACGGTGTAGCCGCGCTCGCGCAAAGCCGCCGCGACCGATCCCATGGCCGTCCCGCAGATGCCGAGAAAATGGAAGTTGCGCGTCTTGCCGCTCACGCCGCGTTCTCTACGCGCAGAGCCGAGCTTTGGCTACGGACAAAGCAGCAATTTTCATCTTTGCCTCGCGATCAGTTCGACGCGCGAAATCGATTGTTTCGTCCGCGACTCGTTCGCTAAAGTCCGGCGCCTAACGAATGGCCACTGAATCGAACGTGACGAAGTCGCTCGCTCATCGTCTTGCGCAGCGATCTGAGCTCACCATCGCAATCACCGTCGGCCTCCTATCCACGATCGCCTTCTACTTTTCCGCACATCCAGTGCAGTCGCATTTTGACTACACGTGTCGTGTCGCTGGCGCTCTGCTTTCGGGTCAACTGGGACTCGACGCTCAGCCACCGCCCTGGCTGAACGAGTTCGTTCCGCTGAGCGGGCATTGGTATTCGGTTTTCCCGCTCGGTGCTGTGCTGGTGAATTTCCCCGCGGCTCTGCTGCAAAAGCTGGGCGTCGTTCGAGACTCGCCGGCGCGTGAAACGGCTGCAGTTATCGCGGGTGCAGCAGTGTTCTTCTTCTATCGCTTGTCCGCCGTCCGCGCCGATCTCACCGTTGTGCGCCGCATTCTGCTCTCCCTTGCGCCTGTCTTCGCGACCTGGATGTGGTGCAATCTCGGCATGGCTGGCGCGTGGCAGATGGCGCTCGGGTTCGCCGTGCTTGGCGAAGTGGCAGCCCTTTATTACACGGTTGTCGCGCGGCAGCCTTTCATCGCCGGATTCTGGATGGCGATTGCGATCGGCAATCGCACCGAGTTGGTCCTTCTCGTTCCCATCTTTCTCTGGCTCCTCATTCAATCCGACTGGCGGGAATGGCGCAGGCACGTGCCGGTTGTCGCACGTTTCATCGCCGCGCCGCTCGCGCTCCTGATCCTCACCGCAGTTTACAATTGGGGACGCTTCGGCTCCCCGACTGATTTTGGGTACGCGCGAATTCCCGGCGTCCTGAACGAACCCTGGTATCGCCAAGGCGTCTTCTCGTTAGGCGCAGTGCGCTGGAATATCTATGAGATGCTTTTTCGCGGCATGATCGACATGCAACGCTTTCCGTATTTGCGGCCGCATGCCTTCGGCTGCTCTATCTTCCTCGCGTCGCCACTTCTGTTCCTGCTCTTCCGCGAGGGCGGAATGCACGTGCGAGTCTGCTGGATGGCGGTCGCCATCATTACCTTGCTCCTCTGGACGCACGGCAACGCGGGAGGATGGCAGTTCTCCTATCGCTACGCGATGACCTTGCTGCCGTGGTTCTTTCTCATCCTTCTCGAGAATGGCGACCGCCGAATGCGGTCAAACGAAACCGTGCTCTTGTGCGTATCGCTCCTGATAAACGCGCTCGCGACATACGAGTTCCTCTGGACCGATCTGGTCCAGCCATAAGCTACTTCTTCGTGAAGACCTCGGCCGCCGTCCACGATTCATCGGGCGGCTGCTTCTCGTATTCGAACGCGCGGTCGAGATACATTTTCGCCAGGTAATCTTCGGGATAAAATTCAAGAAACCGCGCGAAGAGGATCTTCGCTTGTGTGAAGTCGCGCGTGCGGAATTTCACGAGGCCATCTTCGTACGTCTCGAGCCACTTCAACAACTCCTGGTCGTACTCTTCGCCCTTCGCACAGAGCAGCGTCGAGACCGAAACCGGAACCGTCTTCCCCTTCACCTGCACGCGCGCGACACTGCGAAGGTGGAAATCAGCACGCAGTAGTTCGGTCGCCGCTTCGCCGACGAGAATGTCTACCCCATAGGTGCGGGTGAGCGCTTCCAAACGTGACGCAAGATTCACCGCGTCGCCGATCACTGTTGGATCGAGTCGCTCATACGGCGCGTAGGAGCCGATGTTGCCGACGACCGCTTCGCCCTGATTGATGCCCATACCCATGCCGAGCGGCATGCGTCCTTCATTCCGCCAGCGTTGGTTCAAGGCCTTCAAGGCGCGCCGCATGCCTAGCGCGGTATGCGCCGCAGCCTTCGTGTCGTCTTGCACGCCTGCGCTCCGGACGTTGCCCCAAACGGCCATGATTGCGTCGCCGATAAACTTGTCGAGCGTGCCGTTATTCTCGAAAACGACGTTTACCATCGCGCTCAAGAGTTCGTTTAAATGACTAACGAGTTGTTCCGGCTCAGCATGCTCAGCGAGATTCGTGAACCCGATCAGATCCGAGAACAGGACCGTCACGGGCATACGCGCGCCTTTCAGACTGTTGTAGTAACCGCTGGGATTATCGAGGATCTCTTTGACGAGATTCTTCGAGACGTAGCGCTCGAGTGTGCGACGCGTGCGCAGTTTCTCGCGCCGCTCAAGGATGTAGTCCCACCCTAACGAGAACGATCCGCTGAGCACGAATCCGCCCAGCGTTGGCACCGTCATGAGCAGGAAACCGGTCCGGTCATAGAGCACGCGTACCAGCACCAGATGCACCACCGCGACGCCGCAAATCGCAATCAGACTAACGACCGGTCGGCGGATCAACGAGACGATTGCCCACGCGAGGAATCCGCCTGCGAGAACCAGCGCGTAACGCAGCCAGACAGGTGTGAGCCACAGGAATTCGTGATCGAGCGCCGCCGCGATTGAATGCAGATGCAGGATCGGTCCTGACAGGCTCGGGCTGACCGGCGTATCGACAACGTCATGCTCGACCTGCGAGGCCGCGCCAATGATCACGATCTTGTCTTTGAAGAACGCGCCTCCTCCGAAACCGCTGCCACTGCTGGTCGGCCCGGGAATCGGTGCCGTCCAAATAGCCGGATCGAAAATCTCCCAAAGCGGTTTCAGGTGATAGGCGCCTAACGAGCTGAAGCGGATCAGCCTTGCGTTCAAATCACGTGGAACAGCATCGGCACGGCCGAGCTTTTCGAGCGCACGTGCCGCGAGCGAATGGAAGATTTCCTGCGAAGGATCTTCACTAAGGCTGGCAAGCTGTCGATCCGAAAGGAGGTAGCGAATCGACCGGACGCGCTGATCAAGTTCGTCGGGGAAATAAATGACATAACCGGCGCGGTCATCATGTGGTGCATCCGGAATCAGCGTCGCTGAAGGCCACACCAGCACGTCGTGGTTTTCGCGATCAATGTTCGCCCCGAGCACGACTTTGTCTCGATACCGATCTAGCGCCGCCTGGAACTCGGCGTCGCCTTCACCCGGTTTCCCGAAAATCATGTCAAACAACACCAAACGCGCGCCCGCTGCGAAAAGGCGATCCAACGTGACGGCCCAAAGCTCGCGTGACCACGGCGGCGGATGTTGCGTCAGCAACTGAAACGCGCGGTTGTTCGGCACATCATCGGGATCGAACGGTTCGAAGTTCCGCGTCGCCTCATCGACGCCGAGAAAGACCATATCCGGACGCGTCGCGGTCTTGCGGCCTTCGCGCCGCAGCATGTCGCCGAAGCTTTGATCGCTGCGCGCGATGCTGGAAAAGAACGGCAACTCCGGAAAACTCAGTGCGACCAGCATCATCACCGTCCAGAAGGCGCAGATGAGCGCGAGCGCGTAAGCCCGGTGCCGGACGAGCCAGTTCATTCGTGCGAATCTAGGGAACGACTGCCGGTTGCATCAATCGCGGACTTGTTTACCTTCCCCGCCGCGACGCAACACGCGTCGCCAGCAACTGCGCTCCTGTCTGCCATGGCGGATGAATCAGCGAGTGAGGTCGTGCAGTTTGCCTAACTAATAGAACAACTCGCTGAAAGAGGAGCCCGGCGCGAGTCGGGAAACAACAAATGCCAAGAGCCACTAACGCCCCGGCGAGCCGGGAGCGCCGCAAGAGAGTCGTCGATTCCGCGCGCGGATATCGCGGTCGCCGCAGCAAACTTTTCCGTTACGCGAAGGACGCGACGATGAAGGCCAAGTATTGGGCCTATCGCGATCGCAAGACGCGCAAACGCAATTTCCGCATGCTCTGGGTGCAGCGCTTAAACGCTGCCGTCCGTGCGCAAGGTCTTACCTACAGCCGTTTCGCCGAAGGTCTGAAAGCGGCGAATCTCGGGCTCGATCGCAAGATTCTTTCCGAGATCGCGATCACCGATGAGACGGCATTTCGCGGCATCGTCGAGAAGGTGAAAGCCGCGCTCGACGAGAAGACGAAGTCGAAGACCAAAGCAGCCTAAGCTGCTGGTGTAGTGGCGGCTGTCCTCAGCCGGAGAACGTCGCGGTTTGCGCGTGAGCGCACGCGCCTCTACATCTGCGTGCATCAATGACTCATCCGCTCGAAGAACTCCGCGAGTCCGCGCTACGCGAGATTCGTGAGGCGAAAGACGAGCAAGCGCTGGAAGCGTTGCGCGTCGGCTATCTCGGGAAGAGTGGCAGCATTTCGGGCTGGAGCGAGCAGATGCGCGGCCTCTCGAAAGAGGAGAAGCCGGTCGTCGGTAAGCTGCTGAACGAAGCGCGCACTGCCGTCACCGCTGCACTGGAATCAGCGGCCGCAGAATTTCGCGCGCAGAACGAAGTCGCGGCGCTCGCGAACATCGACATCACGCTGCCGGGCACGCCGCACGAGATCGGCGCGTTGCATCCGCTCACGCAGATGCTCAATCGTGCGATCGGCATTTTCCGGAGGATGGGCTTCGCGCTCGCAACTGGTCCGGATGTCGACACGGAGTGGTATTGCTTCGATGCGTTGAACACACCGGCCGATCATCCGGCGCGCAACGAGCAGGACACATTCTTTTTGCCGGATGGTCGCTTGCTTCGCACGCACACATCGACGGTGCAGATCCGCACGATGCAAAATCAGCCGCCGCCGGTCCGCGTCATCGCGCCGGGCGCAGCGTATCGCCGCGATGAAGTTGATGCGACGCATAGCGCGCAGTTCCACCAGATCGAAGGACTTTACGTCGATGAAAAGGTGAGCCTCGCCGACCTCAAGGGCACGCTCGAGTTCTTCCTCAAGGAGTTGTTAGGCGCGGAGACGCAGGTGCGTTTTCGTCCGCACTTCTTCCCTTTTACCGAGCCGAGTCTCGAGGTCGATGTGAAATCGAAGGCGCTTAAGAGCGGCGAAAAATGGCTCGAGCTTTGCGGCTGCGGGATGGTCCATCCGGCCGTCTTCGAAGAGGTGAACAAATCGCGCGGCGACCTCGCTTACGATCCGGAGAGATACACCGGCTTCGCGTTCGGTCTCGGCATGGATCGACTCGCGATGATCCTGTTCGACATTCCCGACATTCGTTTGTTCGCGCAGAACGATCTGCGTTTCCTGAGGCAGTTCGCGTGAAGTTTTCCGTCAACTGGCTGCGCGAATTTGTTGATCTGCCGGCGAGTGTCGATGAACTCGCAGACCTGCTGACGTTTGCCGGCGTCGAGATCGAAGGCATCGAGCAGCGCGGCGGAAATTTCGACAACGTTGTCGTCGCGCAGATCAATTCATTCACGCAGCATCCGAACGCGGATCGGCTGAGCGTTTGCGATGTCGATGATGGAACGAATCATCACCGGCAGATCGTTTGCGGGGCGAAGAATTTCAAAGCTGACGACAAGGTGCCAGTCGCGCTGCCCGGCGCGCAATTGCCGAACGGGCTGAAGATCAAAGTCAGCAAGCTGCGCGGCGTTGAATCGCAGGGGATGCTTTGCAGCCCGAGCGAGTTGCTCATTTCGGAAGAGAGCGACGGTCTGCTGATTCTCTCGCCGACGGCAAAGGTCGGCGCGCCGCTCGCGACCATCTATCAGGCCGACACGATCCTCGATGTCGAGATCACGCCGAACCGCGGCGATCTGCTGAGTCATCGCGGCCTGGCACGCGAGATCGCAGCGTTAACGAACAAGCCGCTGAAGACTCCGCACGGAACGGAGAAGGAGCCGTTAGGCTTGGCCGGCGGCGTCGAGATTCTCGCGCCGCGCGAGTGTCCGTTCTTCTCACTGCGCCGGATCGAGAACGTCAAAGTTGTCTCCAGTCCGGATTGGATCCGCTCGAGACTTGAGGCTGCGGGGATGCGCGCGATCAACAACATCGTCGACATCTCCAATTATGTGATGCTCGAGCTCGGACAGCCCACGCACGCGTTCGACGCGGACAAGATCAAAGGCTCGATCCACGTCCGGCTTGCCCGTGAAGGCGAAAAATTTCTCGCGCTCGACGGCAAGACATACACATTGACGCCGCAGGACCTGGTCATCGCCGATGACGAGCGCGTCGTCGGAATAGCCGGAGTGATGGGCGGCGAAGACACCGGCGTTTCGGAAACGACGCGAAACATCCTGCTGGAGGCGGCTTACTTTCTTCCTTCCAGCATTCGACACACGGCGCGCACCCTGAATCTGCCGAGCGATGCGAGCTACCGTTTCGAGCGCGGCGTAGATCCGCGCAGCGTTCTCCCGGCTTCCGCACGAGCGACCGGCTTGATCTCGGAACTCGCCGCGGCCCGCGCGAACAACGCGATCTCGATCGCGGGGACGCCGCCAACCGCAAACGTCGAGGTGACGATTCGCTACGCGCGCTGCAATGACTTGTTAGGCCTGAAGATCGCGCCAGCTGACGTCGTGCGATATCTCGAAAGCTTCGGACTGCACAAGACGCAAGACATCGCGGATGTCGCCAGCACCTGGAAAGTGCCGAGCTATCGACCGGACCTGCGCCGTGAAGTTGATCTAATCGAAGAAGTCACGCGTGCGCACGGGCTCGATAAGATTCCGACCACGGATCGCAGCCGATTCACGCCGCAAAGCGAAGCTGATCGCACGCGTGACTTCGAAAGCGCATTGCGGCTTCGACTCGTTAGTCTCGGAATTTTCGAAGCACGCACGTCTGCGCTGATTCCCCGCGCTGCCGCAGCAGAGGACGGCGCGGTCGAGTTGCGCAATCCGCTAAGCGAAGATCACGTCGCGCTGCGGCCGAGTGTCGTGCGCGGATTGCTCGACGTCCTCGCGCGCAACGTGAACATGGGCGCGACGAGCATTCACCTGTTCGAACTCGGCAACATCTTCACTCCGCCGGACGCGAAGGAGCAACGTGCGCTTGGTCTTGTTTTTTCTGGCGAAACTGCAAGCGCAGCACATTGGCGCCCGGGCGCAAAACGACAGCTCGACTTCTTCGACTTGAAAGGCGCGATCTATGCCGTGCGCATTCCGAATCTCTCCTTCCGCCGCACGGAAAACGCAGCGCTTGCTCTGGCCGCAGAAATCCTGAGCGGCGATGAAGTCGTTGGTCTGGCGGGACAACTCAGCGCATCACGTGCGGCACAGCTCAATGCTGCGGCGCCGGTGTTCGTTGCGCAGCTTGTCCTCGATGGAACTGGCCTAACGAGTGATTCGCAACGCTTCAGTGAGATCGAAAAGTTCCCATCGATCACGCGCGACATCGCGATGATCGTTCCTGAAGAGCTTACGCAAACGCAGGTGATGGATTCGATTCGCAGCGCGAACGAAGCGCTCGTCGCCGACGTTCGTCTCTTCGATGTCTTCGCTGGAACGGACGGCGGAAACATTCCGCGCGGCCGAAAATCTCTGGCTTATACGTTGACTTATCGTGACCGGAATCGGACACTCACAAACGACGAAGTCGCCGTGGTTCA
>JBJMWV010000008.1:0-1932 GCA_045809985.1 Chthoniobacterales bacterium
ACAAGGTTTGCCAGAAGGGCTGAGATAAGCAGCGCCTGGGCAACGAAGACCGATGCACCGAAGATGATCCATTCGCGATACTCCTGCCAGGCAGTAGGTGTGCGATATAAGATTGTGCTGTCCCGCGCTAGCCGTTTCTCGTCGATTTTCCAGCGCTGTAACTCGCGCCAGTCGTAGCGCGGCGGTAGAGGGTGCAGCAGCTTTGGTTCAAAGCTGGAGGCGGCTTCGCCACGAAGAATGCGAAGCGCCATCGCGGCCGCATCTCGTCCCACCTGCTCGCTCTGGTAAAGGCGGCCACCCACTATTCCGAGACCTAACTGGTGGTCAAAGATGCTGTTGATCGGAGCATTCGCGACTGCATGCAGCCGCTGCAATGCTTCATCTGCGTTGTGCGTTACGCCGCCCGCGTCGCGCAACAGCAGTAGAACAAAGATGTAGGAATTCGGCGGTAGCGTCCTGGCCTTCTCCAGCACCTGGTCGAACGGCAGGTCATCTAAGTAAGTGAAGTTGATTTTGTCAGATAAGGGCGCGGCGGCGTTCTGGAACGCCTGCTTCCAGTATTGCTCGAGCGGCGTTACTCCTACTACCACCGCGATGTTCTTTGTCGCCGGTGCGACTTTCATCATGTCGTCGATGAGTCCGGGAATTTCGAAAATCTGTCCGATGTAAGCAGCGTTCTTCTCCAGCGCCTCCGGCGGCAACAACCGGCGATCGAGCGCGCTGTAGAGAATCGGTGTTCCCGGAAAGAGCCGGTCGCGATACTTAGAGACGAAGACTCCGGCCGGTGATCCGATTGGTACTACGAGATCCGGCTTCCACTTCAGCTGTCGCTTTTCCAAGTACTCGACGATCGCGTCTTGCATATCGGGAGCGGCATACCGCGCCATATCGAGCATGACCTCGTCCAGATCGACGCGTGCACCGAGTTTTCCGACGAGCTCACTCTCGAAGGCCCTGGCGTGAACAGTAAACGGCGGTGCAGCGCAGCCGAAGGAATGAACGATAAGCACGCGCTTCGCAGGCTCGCCCTGCGCGCGGGCAGCGAACGGTAGGATCAGCGTGGCGAGAAGATAGATTATCGCGCACGCGACACGCGCACTGCTGGCGAGATTCCTACGCGGCTCCTCGGGCATATAGCGGTCAGGCGCCGCAGCCCCTGCGGCAAAGTCCCGCGCCCGTCCATCCCGGCACGAACGCGCTGGAGCTTCAACCTCTTCGCGCAGTTCGTCACCTATACCACGACCCGAAGGTGATAGGAAGGTAACGTTTTCGTGACAACTGCGAAGGCGCGTCCCGTTGGAAGCAACGAAATCGGAGATAAAGGGCCGGGACAATCACCGGCAGTTACGCTCGCGGGCGCCCGGCAGATTCACCCACCTGCCGCGATTCGCGAACGTGACTTCGGAACCTGCGAACGTCGTTCCGATACGCGGGGTCGTTTTGCCGACGCGATGCGGAGGTCGTCGACTGCGACACCGAGCCATTTCGCGGCCGCTTCCAGTTCGGTGAAGAGCTTTACGCTAAGCGGCGAGTGGTTAGTCAGCATCGCATGCGTCGAAGCGATATGGCTGGTCGCTTTGTTCGTCACATAGAATGCCGACTTCACCGGCGATCGCTTTGCGTAAACGAGCCGCCGGTAAAGCGAGATGCGAAAGATGTATTTAAAGTCGAGATCGATCGCGTCGATCTTCGATAAGTCTGTGTAGCGGTTGAATGGGTGCTCCGCTTCGTCCTCCGCGCGTTCGAGCGCCGAAATGATCTTCTCGACCTGCGGTTCGTCGAGGATCCCGTGAGGCTGCCAAACCATCAGGCGAAGATCATCGCGAAACGAGACGCCGAACGGCAGGCGGATCCTCATGCCGCGAGGCTAGTAGACGTCCGTAGAAATGGCCATCGGACTTTTGTCCCATAGTCGCAGCAGTGCGGATCGCG
>JBJMWV010000009.1:0-10792 GCA_045809985.1 Chthoniobacterales bacterium
TCACTCGTTAGGCCAGCTCGCCGCACTCGATAAGGAACAACTCGCGAACCGGCTCGGCCCCGTCGCAGTGCGAATGTGGGAACGCGCCAATGGCAAAGCGACCCGCGTGTTGAAGCTGGTTCAACCGACCGAAGTCTTCGCCGAGGTCTTCGAGTTCGAGAATGAAATCGAAACGATCGACCCGCTGCTCTTCATGCTGCGGCGTTTCCTGCAGCAGTTCTCGCTGCGACTCGGCGCGATGTATCTCGTCGCGCGCGACCTGAAGCTACGCATCACCTTCAGCGATAAAACGAGCTACGAGCATCTCTTCAAAATCCCGGAGCCGAGCAACAACGTGGAAGTGCTCTTCCGCATGCTGCATACGCATCTGGAGAATTTTAAATCGGAGTCGCCGATCATGGCCGTCGCGCTTGAAGCGCAGCCGACCAAACCATCGCGTCAGCAATTCAGCCTCTTCGAAAGTGCGTTGCGTGACCCGACGCAGCTTTCCGAAACGCTCGCGCGCCTGACGGGTTTGTTAGGCGCGGAACGCGTCGGGACGCCTGTATTGGAAGAGACGCATCGGCCGGATGCGTTTCGAATGGAACCATTCAAATGGGAACTGCCGGAAGCCATTAGTCCGAGCGAATCCGTTGTCGCACTGCGGCGTTTTCGTTCCGCAAACGCGGCGTCCGTTTTGCTCGATGAAAACAAACCCGCGCATCTGCGCAGCGCCGAAGCGCAGGGTCAGGTCGCTGCCGAAGATGGACCGTTCAAGAGCTCAGGAAATTGGTGGGATGAGAACGCGTGGGCTCGCGCGGAATGGGATCTGCAACTCGCGAGCGGCGGGATCTGTCGTTGTCACGAGGAAGCGAACGCGTGGCAGATCGACGGCATCTACGACTGAGATGATGCGCCATGGCTTACGTCGAACTTCACGCCTGCAGCGCGTTCAGTTTTCTTCGCGGCGCTTCGTTTCCTGAGCACGTAGCGGAAGGCGCGGCTGCGCTCGAGATGCCGGCGATCGCGTTGCTCGATCGCAACGGTGTTTACGGTTCGCAGCGATTCTCCACTGCGGCGCGAGAGAAGAATGTGCGGCCGATTACTGGCACGGAGTTGACGATGGAAGATGGCAGCGTGCTGCCGGTGCTGGTCGAGACGAAAGACGGCTACGCGAATCTCTGCTCGCTGCTCACGCAGGCGCATCTGCGCAGTGACGTGAAAGGGCAGATCGCGGTGACGTGGAATGAACTGCCGCAGTTCGCCGGAGGCTTAGTCGCGCTGCTGAACCAGCGAAGTAGCGCGTATGCGCAGCGGCTTCTTGACTCGTTAGGCCAGGAGAATGTCTACGTCGAAATCCAGCGGCACTTTGTGCGCGGCGAAGAGCGCCGTAATCGCGAGCTAATCGATCTCGCTGCGCAGTTCCGTCTGCCGATCATCGCGACGAACGGTGTGCAGTACGCCACACCTAAAGCGCGCGAAGTGCTCGATGTTTTCACCTGCATTCGCGAGCACACCCATCTAGATGCCGCGGGCAAATTACTGACGCAAAATGCTGAGCGTCATCTGAAGAGCGATACCGAAATGCGCGCACTCTTCCGGGATTTGCCCGATGCGATCACGAACACGGAACGGCTCGCGGATCGGCTCACATTTTCACTCGAGAACATCGGTTACGAATTTCCCGAGTTCCCGGTGCCGGCTGGGCACAGCATGGATTCCTTCCTGCGCACGATCGTGCTCTTCGGCGCGCAGCAGCGTTACGAAGCGATGACCGCGAAGGTGAAGCAGCAGATCGAATTCGAGCTCTCGCTCATCACGCGCCTCGGGTTTTCCGGTTATTTCCTCATCGTCTGGGACATCGTGAATTTCTGCCGCGAGCACGACATCATGGTGCAGGGGCGGGGGAGCGCGGCGAATAGCGCGGTCTGTTACTGCCTCGGGATCACGCCGGTCGATCCGGTGAGCAACAATCTCGTTTTCGAACGCTTCCTGAACGAGAGCCGGAAAGGCTGGCCCGACATTGATCTCGATCTGCCGAGCGGCGATCGGCGCGAGCAGGTGATCCAGGAAGTATATCGCCGCTACGGGAAACACGGCGCCGCCATGACTGCGAACGTAATCACTTATCGTGGCCGGAGCGCGGCGCGCGAGATCGGCAAGGCGCTGAATTTTTCGCCGAGCATTTGCGATCGATTCTCGCATCTCTTCGCGAGCGGTGACTTCCCGCACACGATGGATTTGCCCGCGCAAATCGAGCAGGCGGGCTTACCGCGAGAGCACCCACGGATGCCCGCGTTTATCTCGCTTTACAAGGCGATCTACGGACTGCCGCGCCACCTTGGACAGCACTCGGGCGGGATGATCATTTGTCAGAACAAGCTGAGCAAATTCGTGCCGCTGGAGAATGCATCGATGCCAGGCCGCGTCGTCGCGCAATGGGACAAGGACGACTGCGAAGATCTCGGGATCGTGAAGGTCGACTTGTTAGGCCTCGGCATGATGTCGGTCATGCAGGACTCGTTTGATTTGTGCCGCGAACGCGGGCGGCCACTCGATCTCGCACACTTGCCGAAAGATGACGAAGCGACCTTCGAGATGATGAGCAAAGCGGACACGATTGGCGTTTTCCAAATCGAGAGCCGCGCGCAAATGGCGACGCTGCCGCGGATGAAGCCGAAGTGTTTCTACGATGTCGTGATCGAAGTCGCGATCATTCGGCCGGGCCCGATCCAAGGGAACATGGTGCATCCGTATTTGAATCGGCGCGCGGGGAAGGAGCTGGTGACGTTCATGGATCCGCGGCTGGAGCCGGTGCTCGGTCGCACGCTTGGCGTGCCGCTCTTCCAGGAGCAGTTGCTGAAGATTGCGATGATCATGGCGAACTTCTCCGGCGACGAAGCAGAAGAGCTGCGGCGCGCGCTCAGCTTTCATCGCTCGCAGGAGCGGATGAATCGCGTAGGCGTGAAGCTGCGCGCCGCGATGGAGCGGAACAACGTCGCGCCGGACGCGATCGAGCAGATCCTCCAATCGATCACCTCGTTCGCGCTCTACGGATTTCCGGAGTCGCACGCGATCAGCTTCGCCATTCTCGCCTACGGCAGCGCGTATCTGAAGGTGCATCGCGCGCCGGAGTTTTACGCCAGCCTGCTCAACAACCAGCCGATGGGTTTCTACTCGCCCGCCACGATCGTGAAAGACGGGCATCGGCACGGATTGAAGGTGAAACCGGTCTGCGTCGCCGAGTCGGATTGGCGTTGCACGGTTTTATCCGACGATACGATCCGGCTGGGGTTTTGTGTGGTGAGCGGGTTCCGGCAGGAGCACGCAGACGAACTCGTTAGGCAACGTGAAGCCACGCCGTTCGTTTCGTTGGATGATTTCAAACGGCGCGTGCCGCTGCCGAAAGAGAAGCTGCGTGCGCTGGCATTGGTTGGCGCGTTGAACTGCTTCGCGGAACATCGGCGGAATGCGATGTGGCATGTCGAAGAGGAACTGGCCGAGCCGTTGTTCGATCGCGTCGTTGCTCGTGCGCCGACTGCGAGGACGAGCGACTCACCACTTGCGCCGATGAGTCTGCCCGAGCGTGTGCAGGCAGACTTCGAAGGGATGAGCCTGACGACCGGCCCGCATCCGATGACGTTATTGCGCAAAGAACTGCCGAACATCTGGCGCGCGAGCGATCTCGTGCGCGCGCGACATGGTGCGACGGTGGAGATCGCGGGGAATGTGATTTGTCGTCAGCGACCTGGCACAGCGAAGGGCTTCGTTTTCATCAGCCTCGAAGATGAGACCGGCGTTTCGAACGCGATCGTCTCGCCGGATTTATTCGAGAAGCTGCGGCTCGTGATTACAGAGGAAGCGTTCCTCCATATCGAAGGTGAAGTGCAAAACTCCGACGACGTGGTGTTGATCAAGGCGCGCAAGATCAAGCCGCTCGCGCACGCGCAGATCGCCGGGAGCGCGTCGCACGATTTCCACTAACGACAACTCAATGGCAGCCGCACCCGCTGCCGCAGGAACCGATCGACGGCCCAGCCGAGCTGCCCGGCACCAAGACACCGGAGCCGCCGGTGATCACGCGACGGACTGGTTCGCCCGTCTGCGGATCTACGCGCAGCGGCTCGTCTTTCATGCTTTGGTTCACCTCGAACCGGCGAATCGGCTTCTCGGGATTGGTGGTTTCGTAAACGTAGGTCATCGCTATTCACCGCTACGCGCAGCGGGTTTCGGTTCGGCTGGTTTTTCTTGCGGGTGAGTCTCGGCTTGCATCCATTCGGTGTGGAAAACGCCGGGCTTATCGACGCGCTCGTAGGTGTGGGCGCCGAAGAAATCGCGCTGCGCTTGCAGTAGATTCGAGGGCAAACGCGCGGAGCGGTAGCTGTCGAAGTAGGCGAGGGAAGCGCTGAACGCCGGCGCGGCGACGCCGTGTTCGATCGCGGCTGAAACTGCGATACGCCAGTTGTGCTGCGTCTTGGCGATGATGTCTCGGAAGAAGGAATCGAGCAGGAGATTGTGCAGCTTCGGATCGCGCGCGTAGGCCTCCACGATGCGGTTGAGAAACTTCGCGCGGATGATGCAACCGCCGCGCCAGATCGTTGCGATGTCCCCGAAGTTGAGGTTCCACTTATAGGTCAGGCTCGCGGCGCCTAACAACTCTATCCCCTGCGCGTAGCTGACGATCTTCGAGGCGTAGAGCGCGTCGTGGATCGCCGTGATCAGCTGCTTCCGATCGCCGGTGAACTTCGGCAGATCGGGCTGCGGCAAGACTTTCGAGGCGGCGACGCGTTCGTCTTTACGCGAAGAGATAACGCGCGCTTCAACCGCCGCGTTGATCGTGGAAATAACAACGGACCGCTCGAGCGCGGACTGCAACGTCCAGAGTCCCGTGCCTTTCTGCCCCGCTTTGTCGAGGATGACGTCGACGAGCGCCTTGCCGGTGTCTGGATCTTTCTTGCGAAAGATCTGCGCCGTGATGTCGATCAGGTAGCTGTCGAGCGCACCTCGATTCCACTCGGCGAATGTCTCGGCGAGCTCATCATTCGTTAGGCCAGCGACGTCTTTGAGGAGCGCGTAGGCTTCGCAGATCAACTGCATGTCGCCGTACTCGATGCCGTTGTGCACCATCTTTACGTAGTGCCCGGCGCCGTCCGGCCCCATGTAGCGGCAGCACGGCTCGCCATCCACTTGTGCGGCGATCTTGCGGAAAATCGGCGCGACGATTTCCCACGATTCACGCGAGCCGCCGGGCATCATCGACGGGCCTTTGAGCGCGCCTTCTTCGCCGCCGGAAACGCCGCAGCCGACAAAGTGAATGCCTTTTCCTTCGAGATCTTTGCAGCGCCGCTGCGTGTCAGTGAAGAGCGAGTTGCCGCCGTCAATGATGACGTCGCCCTTGTCGAGGAGCGGCACGAGTTGACCAATCACCGCATCAACCGGCGCGCCGGCCTTGACCATGATCATCGCCTTCCGGGGACGGGAGAGAGCGCCGACGAACTCCTCCATCGTTCGCGCAGGCGTGATGTTTTTCCCTTTGCCGCGCGTCTCCGCGAATTTGTCCGTTACCGCGGTGGTGCGGTTGAAGACCGCAACGGAGAACCCTTTCGATTCCATATTGAGGACAAGGTTCTCCCCCATGACCGCGAGGCCGATGAGGCCAATATCACATTGCTTCGAGTTCAAATTGGTATCTCCTGAGTTGACCGCGTTGGATTTATTCGCCCGCTAGCCCGCATGACACAACCCGTCTGTGAAGTTTTGCTTACTGAGGCTCCAATCGCCTCGCCGCCCCAGATACTTCCCGAGGAAGCAGGCGGAATCGTGGACTTCTGGGGCGTGGTGCGCGCGATTGAAGATGGACGCGAGATCAGCGGGATCGAATACGAGGCGCATCGCACGATGGCTGAACATCAGTTGCGCGCGATCGCGGAGCAGGCTGCGCGTGATTTCTCGCTGAAGCACATCACGATTTCGCATCGAACCGGGTTCGTTGCAGCTGGCGAAGCCTCGCTCTTCGTGCGCGTTTGCAGTCGTCATCGCGCGGCGGCGTTCGAAGCAAGCGCGTGGATCGTTGAAGAACTAAAAAAGCGCGCGCCGATCTGGAAGCATGTTCGCTTCAGCTCCGGCGCGGAAGCAACATCAGCGGCGGCATGAACTGGGCGAATCGTCTAACGCTGAGCCGCCTCGGGTTAACGATTCTCTTTGTAATTTGCCTCAACTCAGAATGGCCGTTCGGACGAACGGTGGCGCTGATATTGTTCATCATCGCAGGCCTGACTGATTTCGCCGACGGCGAAATCGCGCGGCGTTATGCCTTCGTCACGAACTTCGGCAAACTGATGGATCCACTGGTCGACAAGATCATGATCGCGGCGGCGTTCATCTCATTAGTTCCGCTGAAGGCGATTCCGGCTTGGGCTGCTACGGTGATTGTCTCGCGTGAGTTTCTGATCACGGGACTACGTCTGCTCGCGAGTTCACAAGGTCACGTGCTGGGCGCGGAACGGCTCGGGAAACACAAAACGTCTTGGCAGATTGTAACCGTAGTGTTTTTCCTCCTCCTGCTCTCCGCACAGGAGTTGCGATACGCGGATCAGTACCCGGCTTGGTGGGCGCGCGCGTGGGAGGTAGGCGGAACGACGCTCCTCTGGGTCACAGTTCTGTTAACGCTTTACTCCGGGCTCGGCTACGCTTGGCGTCACCGGAATGTCGTTGCGACTAACGACTAGAAAAAGCTCTGCGGAACTTCGACCCGATCACCAGGCTGCAACCTGACGTCGCGTGCCGGATCACGGCGGGCCTGCCGGATATCGATGACCTGCACGCTGTTGCCGCGCAGTACGCGCACCTTGCGTTGGTCCGCGAAGTCATTGAAGCCGCCAGCGGCGTTGATCGCGGAGAGCAACGTCAAGTCTTCGGTGAAGGGAACGCGCATCGGTGTCTTGACTGCGCCGCCGACGTTTACGAAACGCGCCTGCGGTTGCATGAGCACGGTGATCGTCGGGTTCGAGAAAATCTTGCCCGCGCGGTAGCTGCCCTCGATCGCCGCGGAGAGCTGCGCCGGAGTCAGGCCCTCAGCTCTTACTTTATTGATGTAAGGCAGATTGATCGAACCACTCGCATCCACCGTATAGGTGTTGTTCACCTGCGTTTGGTCTTCGGCCGGAACGCCGGCGATCTTGAGTTCAACCGGATCGCCGACTCGAAGGGTGGCTTGACCGTGCGCCGAAAGCGCCGCGGCAAAGAGGACAAAACAAGCAGCGAAAACGCGGCGCATTAGTATTCCTCGGAATCGGAGTAACGGCCGTTGCTCGTCGTCGCCGAAGCGGTCTTGCGCGAGTCGCGCTTCGTCTCCTTGTCGCGCGGCTGATAGTAGCCGTAGTAGTTCGTGTAGTAGTAGTAGTTCTGATCGTGCTTGAGATCGACGTTGTTCAGGACAACGCCGAGCACGGTGCCGCCAACACCGAGCACAGCCTGTTTCACACGGCTAAGCATGGCGCGCGGGAAACGGCGGTGTTGCACCACCATAATGGTCTGGTCGACTTCGCTCGCGAGGACTGAGGCGTCGCTCACGCCGAGCATCGGCGGCGAATCGAAGAAGACGAGATCGTAGCGCGTCTTCAGCTCAGCGATCATGTCCGACATGCGCTGCGAGTTGAGAATGCCGACTGCATCTGATGGAAGGATACCGCTCGGCAGCAGCGAAAGATTTTCCACCGATGTCGGGACGATGACGTCTTCGAGACGCATGTCGGTCGTCAGGTAATTCGTTAGGCCGACCTTGTTGCTGATATCGAAGAAACCGTGCTGCACCGGCCGGCGAAGATCGGCGTCGACAATCAGCGTGGTGTAGCCGCCCTGCGCTGAGGTGAAGGCAAGATTCGCGAGCGTCGTTGACTTACCTTCGCCCGGACCGCCGCTGACCATCGAGATCGCGTTCGCTTCTGGATTCTTGCGGTTGAATTCGATGTTCGTGCGCAGGATTCGATAAGCCTCCGCGTCGGGAGTATCGCCCGGCTCCTTGTGGAGGAGCTTGATGTTCTTCGGGATGATCGCGAGCACCGGCACGCCGAGCAGGCTCTCGACGTCTTCCATGGTCTTCACGCTCGTGTCGAGATACTCAATGAAGAAGGCGAGACCGAGACCGATGACGAGCCCAACCAGCGCCCCGAGCGCTAGGTTCAAGCTGACGCGTGGGCGCGCCGGATAACTCGGTGGTTCGGCGACCTGCTTCACGCTGACTGCGACGCGAGGCATCGCATATTCCATTGTCTGGGTCTGTGCGCGCGTGCGGACGCCGTCGAGCAGCAACTTTTCCTTGATGTAATTGTTCTTCGCCCGCGAGTAGTTCGCGCTGTTGTTCTTCGAGGTGAGCTGACGCTGGTTCAATTCGTCGAGCCGTCGTTTCAACTCGGCGCTTGTCGCCTGCGCCGTCTTGAGATTCTTCTCCAGTCCGATCCGAATGATTCCGACCTGCTCTTCGAGCTGCTTGGTGTAGACCTCTTTCGTGGCGCGCAGCGCTCTGACCTTTGGATGGTTTTCGCCCAGGCCCGAATTGAGGAGGAGCGCTTCGTTGGCCGAAGCTTCCTGGTAAAGCGGCAGGGTCTTCTGAATCGTCGGATCCTGAATATTCAGGGTCGGCATCATGCGCATCAGATCTTCGCCCTTCAGCTTCTCGATCTGCTGCAACTGCGACGAAAGCTGCGCGGCTTTCGTTTCAGATTCATTCAGCTCCTGCTCCTGCTTGAGGACCATTGAGTTGATAGGCGTCTGCGCGTCTTCCGTGCCTTCAGGATTCAGGTCAATGATACCTTCTGCGTCACGAATCCGAGCCACTTCGACCGATGCGTCGTCGACCTTTTTTTGCTGCTTGGCGACCTCCTCGTTCATGCTCGCGAGAGCACGATTCAGGATCTCTTTCTCCTCGAGCACGCGCGTGTCCTGGTAGACGGCGACGATTTTGTTGGCGATGTCCGCCGCTTCCTGCGGATCCGTATCGAGAACACTGATCTGGAGCAGGTCGGTATTGCGGACTTCGTCGACATCCAGCTTCGAACGGAGGCGAGCGTAGACTTGTTCGCGCGGCGGGCGGCTCCCGTTCTTCGCCCACTTATCCTGCAACTTCAGCTCCTCGATGACCGGATAAAGAATACCGGTCCGCTGGATGACCTGAAAGACGGTCGGCGCGAGCTGCGGATCATGGATTGGCATGTTCGGATCCCCGGTCGCAAAGATGCGCGGATTTTGCGCCGTCGATTTCACCTCGACGAAAACCGATGACTGGTATTCGCGCGGCTGGAAGTAGGTGACGATCGCGGCAGTGAGGAGAACGAGGAAAAACGCGAGCAGGATCAAAACCCAGCGGACGCGGATAACTCGCCAGTAGTCGAGGAAATGAAGCTTAGCTTCTTCGGGATGGGCCATAAAAACGCGGAAGCGGGGAATGAGGCTACCAAACTTTCCCCGGGAAGCAAAACCCGACTTACGCCGGGATGCTTTACCAGGTGAAAGTCACGCCAGCCCAGTACTGATTACGCGAGTAATCGCGGAAAAGATTTTCCGGGGCGGACGCTTCGCTGTGGCTGTAGCCGAGCTCAGCCGACCACGTGCGATTGATCACGTAACGCAGCGTCAAAGAGACATCGAAATAATCTTCCTCGAACGACGGCTGCGCGAATGTCTTGTCGTACGTGTCGTGGTTATAGCCGAAGTTCACGCTGCCGATGATCCGCTGAGTAAAATTGTGGCGAATGCCGAGCGTAGTGCGGTAGGTCTGCCGGCTGAGCGCATCGGGAACGTTGGGTTGCTCGAGCGCATAGCGATTGAACCACGAAATTGAGGTGCCCTGCGCGAGGGCGTAATTAACCGTCGCCTCGAAGTAAGGCGCGGTCTCGGAGTCATCGATGTGCCCGAAAGCCGGATCATTTGAAGCGTCGTCGAAGTGCCGAATTTCAACACCGCCGCGGAACGAGACGTTGAAGCGCGGGCTGAAGCTGTGATCGGCGCCGGCGAGGAAAAAGTGCGAATTCGAGCCGCGGAAATTGTCTTCAACGTAGTCGACGATGCCGAAGCGATACTCGCCGACCAGGGTGGTCGTCGGCGCTAGGAGGAAGCGGAATTCGTTACCGAAAGTGTGTTCGTAGCGGTCCTCGAAAAAGCTGATCGTTGAGTCGGTGTAATCAACGTAGCCAAACGTGTAGCTGGTGAGCGTAGAAAAACGTGGCGCCCACGCGTATGCCGCCGCGAAGCGGTTGATCGTCTGGAAGAAATCCTGGTTACGCGTTTCGACGACGAAGCGGAGGTTGTTGAACGTATCGAAACCGGGCTGCGAAAGATAAGCCGCGGAAACCTGCGCAGACAGGGTCAAGCGCGGTGTCGCTTTGTGCGTGATGTTGAAGCCGAGCCACGCGTTAACGGCCCAGTCCTGAGTGTTGTTGTTGAAAGCGCTGTTGTCGCTGTGATCCCAATAGTAGGTCGCACTCACGCCGGCATTCAGGCTCATCCGTGTCCGTGGACTTCCGAAGTCGTAGGTCAGGCCAAGCGCGACATTCGTAAAGGGTGAGCCCTGCTCATCGACGCTGCTCAGGTTAACGTTATCGTCGTAACCGCCGCGAACCGTGACTGAAACGTGGAACGGGTTCGCTGAGTACGTCCCAAGCCCAAGATCAGAGCTCGTGTCGATCGTCTCCTTGGTGTCGGTGCTTTCACGGAACCCTTCGCCGCCGGCCCGAACGCTCTGTCCCAGAGAAAGCAGAGTCAGAGCGATCACCGCGATTGCGAGCTTCGAAAGTTCAAATTGTTTCATAGTCCCCGA
>JBJMWV010000010.1:0-4056 GCA_045809985.1 Chthoniobacterales bacterium
CCGCAATGCCCGTTTGTGCAAAAGCATTACGGCAGCGGCAACATGCAGAAGCTGCAGCAGGAATACGCGGCGAAAGGCGTGACCTGGCTCTCGATCGACTCCTCCGCGCCCGGCAAGGAAGGCAACCTCAGCCCCGAAGCGGCGAACAAGAAGATCGCGGAGTGGCACATGAAATCATCCGCCCTTCTTCTCGATTCCGAAGGCAAAGCCGGACAGTCCTACGGCGCGAAGAACACGCCGCACATGTTCGTCATCAATCCCGACGGCAAGATCGTCTACGAAGGCGCGATCGACAGCAAAGCGACCGCAAACCCGAGCGACATCCCAACTGCGACCAATTACGTGAAGGTCGCGCTCGATGAGTCATTAGGCGGCAAACCGGTCAGCAATCCGAACACAAAGCCCTACGGCTGCTCAGTGAAATACTGAGCTGTAGCCGGCGCTCTGACACGGCGGCGCAGCGTTAGCTGAAAAAAATTCCAAGACTTCTCGGAACTTCCGGCGCGGTTTCTCGTAATGAGAATTGAGGTCCGGTTTCGCCGGAGGTCAGGTCAGGTCCATAAGTCCAGGCCGCCGTCGTGAGGTGCGACGGCGGCCTGGCGCATCTAGAGCCAACGAACCGCGTCGCTCGCGCCTTTAGGCGTTCGCCCGGAACGCGAGTCGCAGTAGGGGCATAGGCGCCAGCCTGACGAGCAGCATCGCGAGCTTCATCGCGAGACCGGGAATCACGATTGGTTGGTTGCGCTCGATTGCATCTAGCGCCAGCTGCACGACGCGCTCGGTGGAGACGTAGGTGAAACTTGGGGCGCGTTCTGCATGCCCGTTAGGGCGGCGTGCCACTTCGTTGAATTCGGTGTGCACTGGGCCTGGGCAGAGTGCGGTCACTGTGAGTCCGTTCTTGCGAACTTCGGCGTGCACCGCTTCGGAGAAGCTGGTCACGTACGCCTTCGTCGCGGAGTAGACGGCCATTCGGGGCAAAGGGAGAAAGCCAGCGCATGAGCTGACGTTCAGGATCGCGCCGCGCTTGCGCTCGATCATCGCGGGAAGCAACGCGCGGGTGAGATTCGTCAGGGCCGCGATGTTCAAGTCGAGCATCGCGTTCAGGCGCTCTGGATCGATCGTCGCGAAGACACCGTGATCACCGACGCCCGCGTTGTTGATCAGTAGATCAATCGCGATCTGCTCTCGCGCGAGATGATCCACCAGGTCGTCGATCGCGCTCGGTTGCATGAGATCGGCGACGTGAATGTGCACGTTCAGGTTCGGATCGCGCGCAGTGAGTTCCTCGCGCAGCTCGTCCAATCGATCGCGTCGTCGTGCGACCAACACGAGCGCACCAGCGCGTCCGGTAAGCTGCCGCGCAAATTCGCGCCCGATCCCCGCTGATGCGCCGGTGATCAATGCGGTGCAGCCGTTCAGATCCATTCGTTAGGCTAACCCCGTCGCAGGATCGGCTCGAGTGTGCGCCAGACAACTTCGGCGACCTTGCGATGACCGGCCGCCGTCGGATGAATCATGTCGGGCTGGTTCAGCTCGCGCAATCCGCCCACGCCTTCAAGCAGGAATGGAATGAGCGTCGCGTTGTTCGCCTGGGCGACTTCTCCGTAGACGCGCTGAAATTGCGCGGCGTAATCGGGCCCGAGATTCGGCGGAATCTGCATCCCTGCGATGACGATCTTCGCCTCCGGCTCTTTCGCTTTCACCTTGTCGATGATCGCCTGGATGTTTGCCTTCAACGCGTTCACTGGCAGGCCGCGCAAGCCATCGTTGCCGCCGAGCTCGATCACGAGCACGTCGATCTTGCGCTGCAGCAGCCAGTCGATTCGGCGCAATCCGCCGGCCGTCGTGTCGCCACTCAGCCCGGCATTTTCGACCTGATACGGCAGCCCGGCTTCGCGAATTTTTTCACCGACCAATGCGGGAAAGGCTTCCCCCGGTTTCACGCCGAGACCCGCGCTCAAGCTGTCGCCGAGAAACACGACCGTCTTCGTCGCCGCAGCGACGGCAGGCGCTTGCCCGAACGCGACCGCGTTCAGACAAAACAAGACGAACCAAACTCGAAGCATCAATTTCCCCATGCGCGGCGAATAGTTGTCGGCTAAGCAAGCCGCACGCATCCACACCGTCAATGTCCACGATTCTCGACGTCCAGCGCCTGACCAAGACCTACAAGACCGGCGCGGGCGCGCTCACCGTGCTGAAAGAAATTTCGTTCACGCTCCCGCAAGGCTCGACCTGTTCGATCCTCGGTCCGAGCGGCAGCGGAAAGACGACGCTTCTCGGCCTTTGCGCGGGGCTCGATCGGCCGAGCTCTGGTTCGGTGCTCTTGAACGGAGAGCCGCTAGCGGACATGGACGAGGATCAGCGGGCGCGCGCGCGCAACGAGCATGTCGGGTTCGTCTTCCAGAACTTCCAGCTCATCCCAACGCTAACTGCGCTGGAGAATGTGACCGTCCCAATGGAGTTGCGCGGCGATCGCAGCGCGCGCACGCTCGGGTTGGACTTGTTAGGCAGGGTCGGGTTGCGCGAGCGGGTGGATCATTATCCGGCACAGCTCTCCGGCGGCGAGCAGCAGCGCGTTGCGCTCGCGCGAGCGTTCATCAATCGCCCGAAGATCCTCTTTGCGGATGAGCCAACCGGCAATCTCGACGCGGAAACGAGCGCGGGAATCATCGAGATCATGTTCGACTTGAACCGCAGCGCGGGGACGGCGCTCGTGCTCGTGACGCACGATCAGGAAGTCGCGACGCTGACCGAGCGAACGATTCGTCTCCGAAACGGCGAGGCCGTCTGATGCAGCCCTCGTTCATCTGGAAAATGGCTTGGCGCGACAGCCGTTCGAGCCGGCGGCGGCTGCTCGTCTTCTCGATTTCGATCACGCTCGGAATCGCGGCGCTGGTCGGCATCGGCTCGTTCCGGCACAGCCTGTCGCGCGCAATTGATGATCAGGCGCGGACGCTCATCGGCGCGGACCTGATCGTGGAAAACTCGCGCGCCTTCACGCCGGAGGAAGAGAGCTTGCTGCACTCGTTAGGCGAACCGCAGGCGCGTGAGGTGCGCTTCTCGACTATGGCAGTTTTTCCGGCGAGCAACGGGACGCACCTTGTGAGCCTGCGTGCGCTTGGCGGCGACTTCCCGTTCTACGGCAAAATGGAAACTGAGCCGCCGAAGGCGGCGCAGGATTTTCGCCTAACGAATGGTGTCGTTGCGGAAGAAGCGCTGCTCATTCAGTTCGGCGCGAAGGTGGGAGATCGCATGAAGATCGGCGACGCCGAGTTCCCGATCGTCGGTGTGCTGAAGAAGATGCCCGGCGAAGCATCGGCCGGCGGTTCGCTCGCGCCGCGGGTTTACATCCCGCTGCAAGAGCTCGCCACGACCAATCTGCTCAGGCCCGGCAGCGTGGTGCGTTACCGGAACTACGTGAAGTTCCCGCCGAACGTCGACGTCAACGCGCGGATCGCATCGATCGCGCCGCACCTGCAGCGCTTCGGGCTCGAGTTCGACACCGTCGAGAAGCGGAAGAAGGACATCGGCAATGCGCTTGAGAATCTCTACCGATTCCTGAATCTCGTCGGGTTTATCGCGCTGTTGCTCGGTGCGGTCGGCGTGGCGAGCGCGATCCAGGCGCATCTCCAGCAGAAGCAGAAGACCGGCGCGATTCTACGTTGTTTGGGCGCGTCGGCGGGCAGCACCGTCGTGATTTACCTCCTGCAAGCAGCAGCGATGGGATTGATCGGCGCGACTGCGGGCGCGTCGCTCGGCGTTCTGATGCAGCGCGTATTTCCTGCGATCCTGAAAGGCTTTATCTCAATTCCGGTCGACACCTCAATCGCATGGCAGCCGATTGTTCGCGGAATGTTCCTCGGCTTCGCGATCTGCATCCTCTTCGCGCTGCCTTCGCTGTTGCGTTTCCGGCGCTTGTCGCCGCTGCTGATCTTGCGCGCGGACGTTGCGAGCGAACTGGGATGCGATCATCTCGTTGCGCTCATCTACGTGATCATCGCGGCGAGCGTGACGGCGTTCGCGATTTCCCAAACCGACACCTGGAAGCGCGGC
>JBJMWV010000011.1:0-4039 GCA_045809985.1 Chthoniobacterales bacterium
AAAGCAACGCCTTCCCTGCTTTTCGCATCGGCGGCAGATAGGCGATCACGATCGCCATGACCAGACCGCCGACGCCGGGTGCGCCGCGCATCCTGCCGAGCCCGATCGGACCGCTGTGCAAAATCTGATCGGCAAAGATCGGGAGCAACGCGGTCGCGCCGCCGAAGAATACGGCCACAATGTCGAGGGTGATCGTGGCGAGAATGACTTTCCTGCTGACGAGAAATCGCAGGCCCGCGGCGAGGCTGCGCAACGCGCTTTCGGTTTCACGCACCGCCTGCCCGACGCGCGGAATTGGCAGGACGAGCGCGAAGAACGCGGTCGCGCAGATGGCATCGAAGACATAGATGAAATGAAAGCTGGTGCGCGCGAGCAGAAAGCCGGCGAGGGCGGGTCCGATGATCGAGCCGATCTGAAACATGCTGCTGTTCCAGGTGACGGCGTTCGCGAAGGTCTCGCGCGGCACAAGTGTGGGGAAGTAGGCGCTGCGCGCCGCCCATCCGAAGGTGCGGCCGGACGCAGAGACGAGCAGAATTAGGTAGACGAGCGGAATGGAGAGATCGTCGAAATGGTAGGTCGCGTGCCGCTCGAAGATTTGCGCGATCGCACCGAGCCCGCCGTTCGCCGCGCGCAAAATTCCCCACGCGGGAATGGCGAGATGTTTCCAGGAAACCAACGCCAGGCCTAACGAGCAGATGGCGCTGAGAGCCTGCGAAATCAGGATGATGTATTTGCGATTGTAGCGGTCAGCGATGTGACCGGCCGGAAGCGAGAGCAGCACAACTGGCGCGGCAATCGCCAAGCCAACGAGCCCGAGGGCAGTCGCCGAATGCGTGCGCTGATACATCTCCCATTCGACCGCCACGATCAGCATCTGCCGGCCGACGACGGAGACGAGGTTACCTAACGAGTAATAGGTGAAGGCGGCGATGCGAAACGCCGCATATGGGTCGTGCGCGGCACGCTTCGCCTCCGGCACCGTCGCCTCCGCCGTTGCCGGACGGCGCGAGCTCGGCCGCTCGTAGGCTGCGGCGTCGTCGTGCTTCTTATGATTAGCCATCCGCGCGGACAGCTAATCAGGGAACGTAAATCGCCGTGCCGGAGAGGAAGCTACTGCCGGTCGGAATATCGACCGCCGCGCCGGTATCGATCCCCACTCCGCCATGATGGCCGTAGCTATATGAGCCGCCGCCGATGCCTACGCCGAAGTACGGTCCGGGCTTGTGCACCACGCCTCCGGGAAGGATTCCGTTCGCGCCAACCGCAGCCGCTTTCGCGCGCAACTCGTCGACCGATCGGCCTTCGATGATTGCGATTTCCTGAAAGCGCTTTGGCGGGTTGCGATAAACCCGCACGGTTTCGGTGGCAATCGGCGCCCGCGCCGGCGCGAGCATCGTCGTCTGAGGACCCGACGCACAACCGGATAGAAGCGCGATCGCGAGCAGCGCGAGTGAGACCGAACATTTCGTTACGCTCATGCGCAATGATACGAGCGCACCCGAGCGAATCCAGCAGCGGCTGAACTTCGCCGGTTGTGTGCGCGTGAAGCATCGTGCTCAGCCGAATCATGTACGAATGAGCAATCCAGCAGGCCTACGCTCACCCGTGTCCGGCAGCAACGGCGAAGAAACAGAGACGGCCGTGCCACCACGCATCGGAATTGGGGAATTGCTGCATCGGCCGTTCGACATCCGCTCGTTCGCGCTCACCGGCCTCTTCATTCTCGCGCTCTTCTACACAATCTATTTCGCGCGCTCGGTTCTGCTGCCGGTGGTCCTCGCGGTGTTGCTCAGTTTTCTTTTCGCACCAGTCGTTAGGGCATTTGCCAAGGTGCGCATCCCGCCGCCACTCAGCGCCGCGGTCCTGATCCTCGCGGTGATGGGGACGCTCGGCTACGGCGTCTCATTCCTCGCCACACCGGCTGCGGGTTGGCTGGAGAAAGCGCCTTACGGTTTGGAGCAACTCCAGCAGAAACTTCTCCCGCTCAAGAAGCCGATGGAGCAGGTCGCGCAGGCGAGCGGCGCGATTGAGGATCTGGCTGCGCCGGCCGCACCAGCCGACGGCACAAAGACGGTCGAAGTGAAACAACACCGCGTCTCGGACATGCTCTACAGCACGCCGGAGTTTCTCGTCAGCACGGTGCTGATGTTCATCCTGGTCTACTTCCTTCTCGCCTATGACGGCGTCTTCATCGGCAAAGTCGTGAAGACAATGCCGAGCTTCAAAGACAAGAAGCGCGCCGTCTGCATCTTGCAGGAGATCGAGCGGCATGTGTCGCGTTATCTCCTCACCGTCACGCTGATCAACATCGGCCTCGGCATCGCGGTCGGGACGACGGTCGGGCTGCTCGGTTTGCGCAATCCGCTCATGTGGGGCGCGATGGTAGCCGTCTTGAATTTCGTGCCCTACCTCGGCGCGCTCACCGGTATCATTTTCATGACAATCGGCGCGGTCCTGAGCTTCCCGAGTATCGGCTACGCACTGGTTTTCCCCGCCTGCTATCTCACGCTCGCCACGATCGAGGGGAACGTGATCACACCCTGGGTTATGGGCCGCTCGCTCACGCTCAATCCGGTCGTCATTCTCCTCTCGATCACCTTCTGGGGATGGCTCTGGGGAATCGCCGGCGTCATCCTGGCCGTGCCGATTCTGGCCGCCTTCAAGATCTTCTGCGCCCACATCGAACAAATGGAACCGGTCGCGGAATTCCTCAGTTAATTTCGATGCTGCTATACTCGCAGCCGCCATATAACTATTCCGCCCATGCCGACTGACACGCTCGCCGCGCCATCCGCTCCGCCATACACACGACAGAATCCGTTTCCCGCGCGAATGCTGGTCAATCGCCGGCTCAATCCGGAGTCGGAGAAAGACACGCGGCATTTCGAGCTCGACCTGACCGGCTGGGGTTTGAACTACGAAGTCGGCGATTCGATGGCGATTTACCCGACGAACGACGAAGCGCTGGTCGATGAAATCCTGAAAGCGCTGCACGCGACGGGCGATGAGATGGTGGCGGGAGCGAAGACGCCGCAACTCGCCTTTCGCGAAGCGTTGCTGCGCGAATACAGCATCACGAGCGTCACACCGAAGCTGCTGAAGGGAATCGCCGAACGCGCGTCGACCGCGCCGCTGTTGAAGGAACTGCTCGCGCCAGACCGCAAGGGTGATTTGATGAGCTATCTCTGGGGCATGGAGGTGATCGACTTCCTTTACCAGCATCGCTCGATCAACTTCACGCCGGCCGAGTTCGTCGGTGTGCTTTCGAAACTGCAGCCGCGGCTTTACTCAATCGCCTCGAGCCTGAAAGCCTTTCCCGACCAGGTGCACTTCATTATCGACGTTGTGCGCTACGAAAGTAACGGCCGGCTGCGCAACGGCGTTTGTTCCACCTTTATGGCAGAACGCGCGGATCACGCGCCGGTCCCCGTCTATCCAAGCTCCTCGAAGTTCCGCCTGCCGGAAGATCCTGAGACACCAATCATCATGGTTGGACCCGGCACCGGCGTCGCACCTTTCCGCGCCTTCCTCCAGGAACGCCGCGCGATCGGCGCCCGCGGTAAGTCATGGCTCTTCTTCGGTTCGCAGCGCGAGAGCTGCGATTACTTTTACAAGAGCGACTTCGATCAACTTAAGTCCGACGGCTACTTAAGTAGGATCGATTGCGCTTTCTCCCGCGACCAGACGCACAAGATCTACGTCCAGCATCGCATGGGCGAAAACAGTGCCGAACTCTGGAAGTGGCTGGATGAAGGCGCACACTTCTTCGTCTGCGGCGACGCTAAACGGATGGCGAAAGACGTCGACGCCATGCTGCACCAGATCGCGGTTCAGGAAGGCGGCAAAACGCCCGAAGAAGCGAGCGAGTACGTCGAGCAGCTCAAAAAAGAGAAGCGCTATAAGCGCGACGTTTACTAGGCGGCTCGCCTTTGCCGCCGCGCAATCGCCAGGCTGGCGGTAGCGAGAACGAGACTAACCAAGGCAACCGGAAACCCTAGCGTCACGGCGCGTGGGCGATAAACGAGTTCGAGGCGTCCGC
>JBJMWV010000012.1:0-5339 GCA_045809985.1 Chthoniobacterales bacterium
AGATCTGCTCGAATTGGGTAATCTTGCGACCGTCGCGGCCTTAATTGTAGACTCCGCCCTGAGCCGGAAGGAGAGCCGTGGGCTCCATTACACGCTGGACCACCCTCAGCCGGACAATGAACTTTTTAAGCGTGACACCCTCCTGAGCCGCATCTGAAACTGGAATAGATGCTGCTTTTTAGAAGCCTCGGAACAACGGTGGCCCGGTGAGAGCCGGATGGGAAACACGCTTGCTCGATGAGAAGTTTTCGGATACTAAAGGCCCGGCATTTCGCTCAATGAGAAGATCTTTCGCATTTTGCCTATTTCTGACAGCAGGTGCGATGGCGGCCGAGGCGCAATCGATGTCGCCCTACGAGAGCGCCGCGGATTTCGCGAAGTACGCGATGAAGCTGCGCGAGCAGGCCATGATGAAGGTCGAGCCGCAGGTTTTTGTCCCGACCACATCCCGCACCAGCACCCAGCGCTACCCGTGGAAGACGAACATCGTCACGACGGTTTTCTGGGTGGGTGAGCAGCCGACAGAGAACAACCCGGTTCCTAATAACAAAAGCTCCTGGGACGCGAACTGGACCTCAAGCTATGGCGGATATGATTCGCCTGATCCGGGATCGCGTCGCAATTACCTCCCGGTGAATTTCGTTCCGCGGCAGAATCCGTTCTACGTCGCGCTGCCGTATAACGACGTCACCCACGGGCAGTTCAAACCGGAAGCAGCGCTCGTCATTCCCTGGTTCAAACAGGAGTACAAGGGGCAGGGCACTTCCGTTTGCAAAGACCGCTGGCTCGCCATCCGTAAAGGCAACCGCGTCTGCTACGCGCAATGGGAAGACTGCGGCCCGTTCCGCACGGATCACTTCCAGTACGTTTTTCAGAATGAGCGGCCGAAGCCGAACCTGAACCGTGGCGCGGGTCTCGACGTCTCTCCGGCGGTGCGTGATTACCTCGGCCTCTCCGCCACTGACGTGACGGACTGGCAGTTTGTCGAAGTGCGCGATGTTCCGCCCGGCCCGTGGCGGAATTACGGAGACAATAATCATTTCGTCATCGCACAGCGCTCCAGCCAGCAGCGGCTCGCGCAAGAAACCGCCGCAGCGAAGAAGAAGTAGCACTCCTGCGGGCAAAGCTCGCGATGCGGCGGCGACATCAACGCGCGTCTCTGATTAGCCGCGTGATCACGATCCAAAACGCGCAGCGCAAGGTGCGCGTTGCAATCGACGAGCTGCAGGATTTTGCGGCGCGCGCACTGCAGCTATGTCGGCGCGAAACGCGTCCGGCGGGGAGCGTGCTGCAAACCTTGGGCGAAGTAACTGCCGTGCTTGTTTCGGATCGCCGGATCGCGGCGCTGCACAAGAAGTTCATGAACATCGCCGGTGCGACGGACGTGATCACCTTCGATCACGGTGAGATCTTCATCAGCACCGAAACAGCGCAGCGACAGGCGCGCGTGTTCCACACTTCGACAGACGACGAGATCAAGCTCTACCTCGTCCACGGACTCCTCCATCTCCATGGCTTCGATGACTTGGACGTCGCGGCACGGGCTGAGATGGAAGCGGTGCAGACGAGGATCTTTCGGGCCGCGACGAAGCGCTAATTCTCTCGTGCGGAAATGCTCCGGCCGGTTGCTCGGAATGCAGCGTATGTTAGCGTTTTCGTCATGAGTTGCGAGCCAGTGGCAGGCGCGGCGGAGCTGGTGCTGATGCGCAACAACTCAGGTGTCAGCGCAGGATTACTCGTTAGACCAAAGGCTGCAATCGCTGATGCGCCGACCATCGAGCACGAGACGAAAGAAAAGCAGGACCTCGATCTGCCCTGGCAGGTCATTGTGCATAACGACCCGGTCAATCTGATGAGCTACGTCACGATGGTCTTCCAAAAGGTCTTCGGCTTCACGCGCGAGAAAGCGGAGACGCACATGCTCGAGGTGCATCGGCAGGGTCGGTCGATTGTGTGGAGCGGGATGCGTGAGCGGGCCGAGCTTTATGTGCAGCAACTGCACGGATATCTGCTCCTCGCCACGCTTGAGCGCGTGAACTGATGGAAATTCGACGCCAGGGTGACGCGCTCGAGCTTTCGGAGCTCGATCCATTCCTGGCTGAGCTGCTTCGGCAGATTCCAGACAGCACAGATACTGACGGCGCGAAAAGCGCCGAAGAGCGCATCTTTAGTGCGCCCGCGAATGAGAAGGAGCTGCGTGACGAGTGGAAAGCGTACGTCCAGCCGGAACTGCGCCGTCTCTTTCGCACTGCGACGGAAACGGTGAGTGCCGATCTTAAACCGCTGAACGGCTCGTCGAAGCCATTCGCAAATTGCACGCTGCGCATCCCGGTGAAGAACGCCGAGGCATGGCTAAATACACTTAATCAGGCGCGGCTCGTAATTGCTTCGAAGTATGGCTTCACCGAAGCCGAATTATCGGATCACTACCGATCGCCGATTGGTTCGCGGCGCGACCTGAGTCTTTTTCAGGTGAACTTCTACGGGTTTCTCCAGGAGTTTATTCTGCAGGAGATGCACGCTGACGAAGCGAGCAGTGCCTAACGAGTCTTAGAGTTCGCGCGGCTTACTTTTTCTCGCGCGAACGCACCATCGCCATGAGCCGCTCTTTGATCGCGTCGGACGATTTGGCGGGTCGAAGGCTCAGCGCAAACGCCTCGTGCAGGTTGTAGCACTCGGCGATGAAATCCTCCGCTGGCTGACCGAACTCTTTGCGTGCGACCTCAAAGTCTTCCGTATCTTCACTTTCGAGCGCGCCGATCACGTACAGCCGCGCGCGATTCTGGAATTCTTCAAAGCTCATCGCGCAATTCTTTCAGGCCGTCGTAGATCTTTTTAAGCCCGAGTTCCAGCCGGGTCTTTACCGTCCCTAAAGGTGTATTCGTTTTAGCGGCGATTTCGCGCTGACTCATGCCTCGAAAAAATGCGAGATTAATTGCCTGCTGCTGCGCGGGCGGCAGTGTGTCGATCACGCGACGCACCAGAATGCGGGTATCGCTGAAGGTAATTTCCTCTTCAGTCGCATTGTGGACCCATGCATCCGGCTGCTGCTCGGTTTCACTTTGCAGGCGTTCGCCGGCACGCGCGTAGGCCTGTTTTTTCCGCAGGCCATCAATCGCACGCCGCCGCGCGAGCGTCACCATCCAGCCGAGCGGCTTACCCTTTTGCGCGGAGAAATTCTTCGCCTGGTTCCAGATCTCCATGAAGATCTCCTGCAAGAGGTCGTCCGCTTCCGCTTCGTTGTGAATCACGCGGAGGATGAGCGCTTTTAGGATGCCGTTGTAGCGATCGTAGAGCTGCGAAAGCGCTTCGGGATTTTCGGCCTGGATGCCTTCCATCAGCTCAAGATCGGTCGGCGCGCCGGGCTCCAGCTCGGGCGCGGCTGCGGGTAATCGCGGAGCGGGTACTTCGGTTATGTCGCCGCCGACGACGTCGTGCTCTAGTGGATCCATCTATCGAAATCTGCTACTCAAGCGCACCTCGAGTCGGCTGCGAAACTCAAGTCTAACGAGTGCAAGACTGCGAGCGGAAATTGACACGGGCGCATGGAAGTATGCTCTTGTAGTGCGGCCCCTCCCGTTCGTCCAACGGCATTTCTGCGCCGCGCTTTCCCTTTCTGCGCGGACGCGCGTTCTCTTCTGTCGAAGTCCGCTCTTGAACCGCAAAACGTGTTGAAACCTCGAGGCTGCGCACTACGCTTCGCGCAGAAAACGCCGCCGCTAATCTGATGAAGAGCTTTCTCACCTTTTTTGTGGCGGCGACCTGCATCTGGCTGGGTAATCAGACGCTGTCGGCCCAGGATCTCGCGCCGCCGAGATTGAGCACGCCACCACCGGAAGTTTCGCCATCTCCAACGGCAGCGCCGAAACCGCCGCAGCCTGCAGCTACGCCCGCGCAACCGAAAAGCACGCCAGCGGTGATCGAAGAAAAGAAGCCGGAACGCACCACAACCGAGCGAAGCCTTTCTTCACCGCGCCGCGATGTCTTGCGCGAGAAGCCGGTGCGCGCGGTTGAAGAACGCGGCCCGTTGATTCAGCGCCTGCCGGCAGCGCCGAAAAGTTCGCGTCGCGCGTCACAGCCAACCTTCGATCTTTCCGGAAGTACTTGGGTTACAGCTGCGACAATCCGCTCGCTGGAAAATCGCTGGGAAGCAGCGGTAAAGGATCACGATGTGGATGCGCTCGATAAGCTGCTTGCGCCGAGTTTTGAAGGGACGTCGATTTCCGACAGTTCCGCGTCGAAAAGTCGAATGCTCGCGCTGCTCCGCCGCGACAAGAACGTCTACAAGTCCGCGAAGGCGCATAGCATGACGGTGAAGAATTCCGATCCGAAAACCGCGATCGTAACCGGAACTTCAATCGAGATCGGAGTCACAGAAGACGGCAAGAAATTCAAGATTTCGCGCGAGTTTCGCGACACTTGGAAACAGCGGAAGGACCGCTGGGAGTGCGTCGAGAGTCGGGTGACGAAGAGCGAGCACCGCTAGCTTCCGGCTAACGAGAGCTTTCGCTCGGTAGTCGCGTCCCTGTCGGCTTTGCTTACATCTTCTCGCAGGTGTGGTCGCAACATGCCTGAAACCCGCCAAGAATTTTATTCCACTGAAGCTGTTTGTCTTCAGCGGTTTGCACATTCTTTTCCCGCGGCAGCCAAAGCCGTTCTCCGCTGCTGGTACAAGCTAAGCTAAACGCTACGGCCACGGACAGTTTCGGAAGGGCGCTGCTGCGGGTCAGCGAGTAACTTCCCGGCTTTCCCCCCAGAGAGCCAGCCCATGATGGGCTGGCTCTTTCGTTTTCTGCGGTTCGTTTCGCAACTCCGAGCGCTTGTGCGATTGCGCGCGTAATTAATGTGCGCCAACTGTTAGCCCATGTCCGCTGCCGCGCCGCTACCATCCGATCCTCTCTGGTACAAAGACGCGATCATCTACGAGCTGCACGTGAAGACATTTCACGACAGCAACGGCGACGGCATTGGTGACTTCCGCGGCGTCATCGAGAAACTAGATTATCTCCAGGAACTCGGTGTCACGGCGCTGTGGTTGCTGCCGTTTTATCCGTCGCCGCTGAAGGATGATGGCTACGACATCGCGGACTACTACGACGTCAATCCGAACTACGGCACGCTGCAGGATTTTCGCGATTTCCTAGCCGCAGCACATCAGCGCGGGCTGCGTGTCATCACAGAGCTCGTGATCAACCACTCGTCGGATCAAAATCCGTGGTTCCAAAAATCCCGGCGCGCGTTGCCCGGTTCGCCCGAGCGCGATTTCTATGTCTGGAGTGATTCGCCGGAAAAATACTCAGACGCGCGGATCATCTTCAAAGATTTCGAAACTTCGAACT
>JBJMWV010000013.1:0-4856 GCA_045809985.1 Chthoniobacterales bacterium
AGCCGACCTGAAGAGCGACGAAAAGCGCAAGGTCAGCTTCGTCAATTTCGCGCTCGATGAAGAGCAGAAGAAGCTGCAAGGCAAGGAGCGTTTCGACGTCCTGCAAAAACTCGCGGACCGCGCGAATGAGTTCAATCAGGAGATCAACGAGAAGCGCACGGACTTCGCACAAGCCGCCGGCAAGTTCCAGCTTCCCATCCAGAGTACCGGCGAGTTCACGCGGCTCGCCGCTGACCCGTTGCTGAAGGCGAATCCGCAGCTCGCGGCGCAGGCGTTCCAGTTGTCGCCGGAAGAGCCGAACAGCGAAGCCGTGCAGGCCGCCGACAGTTTCTACATTCTCCATCTCGACGGCATCGATGTCGCCAAGCCACTCAGCTTGGAAGAAGCACGGCCGAAGATCGTGGACACGCTGAAGAAGCAGCGCACGTCTGAGATCGTTTCCGCAAAGGCTGCGGAAGTGAAACAGAAGATCGCCGACGCGCTCAAGTCCGGCACGCCTGCGGACGCAGCGCTCAAGCAGACCGGTGTCCCGTTTGAAAAGATCCCGCCGTTTGCGCTGACTGACTCCGCGCCGACGCCGCCGAAGCCGGAAGAAGGCAAGGAAGCGCCACCAGCACCGCCGGCTGATTTGCAGACAATCAAGAGCGCCGTCGCGGAATTGAATCCCGGTGAAGCGAGCGACATCGTGCCGACTGAAAACGGCGCTCTGATTGCCGTAGTCGAAAATCGCTCGGCGCCGCCTCCGGAAATGGAACAAATTGGCAAGCAGATGTTCGAGTCACGCTTTCTGCGCGCGCGGCAGGAGGTCGTCTTTTACGAATGGCTTCGCGAACGCCGGCGCAATGCCGGTGTGCCGATGCACCAGGCGGCCGACATCGCGAGCTGATGCTCAGTGGCGGAACTCGACGAGATCTTCGATGACGCCAATGGCGATCTCGCGATCGGTGAGCTGGAGAGCGCAGTCGCGAAGTATCGGCGCTGCGTTGAACTCGATGCATCCTTCTTCGACGGCTGGCACGCGCTCGGCATGAGCTTGATGAAGCTCGGTCGTTTTCCCGAGGCCATTGAGGCAGGCAAACGCGCCACCGAACTTCGGCCTAACGACCAGATCGGCTGGACGAGTCTGTCGCTCTTCTACAACCGCAACGGCGACATCAAGGAAGCGGAAAGCGCCGGCACGAAGGCGAAGATCCTTTCCTGGGGCGGCAAGATCGCGAAGGAGTAGATGGAGCTGGTCTCTCGCGCCTACGACTATCGCCTCGCGCACAACTGGATGATCGCCACCAGTCAGGCGACTGGCGGAAAAACGGTTCACCACGCGGCGTCGCTCGAGCTGCGCGATCGCGACGGTGTCATCGGCTACGGCGAAGCGTCACCTTCGACTCGCTACGGCGAAACTGCACAGACCTGTCTCGAGTTTCTCCAGCGCGTTGATGCGTCACGGCTGAGCTTCGATGACGTCGAGGCGAGCATGCGCTACGTCGAGTCGTTAAGCCGCGGCGACTTCTCGCCGAAAGGTGCCGTGAATGTCGCGCTGCTCGACGGCGCGGCGAAGAAGGCGCGCAAGAGTTTGCATGAATACGTTGGCTTGAGCTTCACCGACGGCAAGCACGTCACCTCGATTACGATCGGCATCGATACGCCCGAAGTCATGCGCGAGAAGACGCGCGAAGCATCGGAGTTCCCGGTCCTGAAACTGAAAGTCGGCGCGCCTAACGACCGCGCGAATCACGCCGCCGTTCGCGATGTCGCGCCAGAGAAAACACTGCGCGTTGATGCGAATGAGGCTTGGAAGACCAAAGAGGAAGCGCTGCGTCACATCGAAGAGCTCGCGCGCGATCCGCACATTGAGTTCATCGAGCAGCCGATGCCCGCGACGAATTCGCCAGAAGATTTCACCTGGCTGAAAGAGCGCTCGCCGCTTCCGATCATCGCCGACGAATCCTACATGAACGCAGACGCGGTGAGCGTGTGCGCTGAGTGCTTCCACGGCGTGAATGTGAAACTGGCGAAGACCGGCGGGATCACGCGCGGCATCGAAGCATTGCAGGCTGCGCGGCGGGCAGGTTTGAAGACGATGATCGGCAGCATGGTCGAATCGAGCATCCTCACCTCGGCGGGTGCGCATCTCGCCTCGCTCGCTGATTGGCTCGATCTCGACGGCATGCTCCTGATCACGAACGATCCGTTCCGCGGCGTCACTACACATCGCGGCGCGATGTCGTTCACCGACGCGCCGGAGCCGTACGGCTTGCAGGTTGCGCCTCGTTAGGCGCGCACTTCCATCTCGTAGCGGCGGCGAATGCTCGAGCCGAGCACGCCGATGTCCGCACCGTAGATGTGCAACGAAACTGCGACGCCGTCGCCGCCATTAGCGACGCGATGAACGTCGCCCGGCGGAATGCAACACGCGACGGTGCCGCTCGGATTGAGCTGCTCGCTCGCGACGCGCAGATGCGCGTCAGCGTCGCGGCCATTCACGTTGTAAACCGTTTCGAGCTCGTGCCCTTTGTGCACGCCGACCACGCACCAGGAAACGTGATCATGAATCGGCGTCGATTGTCCCGGCAGCCAAACCAGCGCGACGATCGAGAAGCTGCCATCCGGTTCGACATGCAAGATGTGCTGGCAGTAATCGCAGGTCGCGGGAGCAAGTTCATCGCACGGCAGGAAATCATCTGAGCCGAGATGCGGCTTCAGCAATTCCGCGACTGCATCACCGATGCGCTGCGCGTTCGGTTCCCTCCGCACGACGGCACGAATGTCCTCAACCAGCCGGCAGAAAGCCGGGCTCTTCTTCGAATTGCATGCTTCGACTGTTACTGCCATTTCAGTTGCCTAACGAATGGTGCGGCGCGCACCGGACGGCTTCTTTCTTAGCGCAAACGGTCGCGCCTGTCGAAGCCAAAGGCGCTACTTGAGCGAGCCCTTCTCGACAAACCACTTCATGCACTCCGGCACCAGCCGGCCGGTCTTAACGAACACATCGTCTTTGATCCAGTCGCGTGCTTCATCCGCTGACTCTGTCTTGAGGATGAAAATGCCGCGCACGTTGCGCCCGGAGTAATCCTCGGTCGGGCCGGCCTTCAGCATTTTTCCTTCACGCGCGAGACGCTCGATATTCGCGATGTGCTGCTTCTGCATTTCGTCGAGCTGCTCTTTCGGGAACTCCGGCGGGTTCGTTGGTCTAACGAGCAGAACGAGAATGAACTGATCGAACTCAAATGGCGTAGGTGACGGAGATTGCGCGTGCAGATTGCCGCAAAGCGCGACGGCGAGAGTCAGACTAGCGAGTAAACGAACGATCATGCCGCGAGGATGAAATTTCGTTGCGGCTCCGGCAAGTCGCGATGCGTAGACTGACGTGATGAATGCTGCGGTTCTCTGGCGCGCGACCCGCGCCTACTCACTACCCGCCAGCATTGTGCCCGTCCTCCTCGGGACGGCGCTCGCCGCGCGCGGTTACGGCGAACTCGGCGGCGGACGCTTCGATGCAAAGACGTTCGTGATTGTGCTGCTCGGTGCTGTTCTCGCGCACATCGCGGCGAACGTGACTAACGACTACTTCGATTTCATCAAAGGCGTCGACACGCGCCCCGAACACGGCAGTGGCGTTCTCACGCGCGGCGAAATGACTCCGCCACAAGCCGCGGCTTACGCGCTCATTGTTTTCGCCGCCGCAGCCTTTTGCGGGTTGCTCTTGTTACACAGACACACGGCCGTAGTCGCGCCGCTCGCGGTGGTCGGGCTCGGTTGCGCGGTCCTCTATCCGGCGCTGCTGAAGCGTTACGGACTCGGCGACTTGCTCATCATCATCGCGTTCGGCTTTGGCCTGACGCTCGGTGCTTACGGAGTTCAGGTCGACAACATCGGTGCCCACCAGTGGCTGCGCGTCGCACTCTACTCGATTCCGATTTGCCTGCTCGTCGACGCCATCCTGCACGCAAACAATCTGCGGGATGCATCCGACGATCGCGCTGCGAACGTGCGCACACTAGCGACGATGCTCGGTCGCAAAATCGGCGCGCGACTACAACTCGCGCTGCTCTTCGGGCCGCTCGCATTTGTTCTCATCGGCGTCGCGACACGCTTCCTGCCCTTGTGGAGCCTGATCACAGTTCTCGCCGCGCCGATGCTTATTCGCGCCGCGAAAACTGGCAGCGTCGAAGGCACCGCGCAAACGCATCTGATCTTCGGCGTGCTCTACGCCGCGTCGTTCTTGCTGCCGCCAGTGTTTCTCCCGGCCTTCGGCTAATCGACTGGACGAACGATGTAGGTGCCTGCCTGCACATCCTGATCGAGTTTGAGCAAGCCGCGCTTCTCCGCTTCGAGCAGCACGTCGTTAAAGGCGCGGAAGCCATGCGCGCGTTCGTTGAAGCCGGGATTGCGGCGCTTGATCGTTTGCTTGATCAGCGAGCCGCGGATCTCGTAGTCGTCGCCGCGCTGTGCACGCAACGCGTCCAGCGTTTCACTAACGAGTTCTAGCGCGCGATCCGGCGTAGGGCCGCGGCCATCACCATCGCTTGACTCCGCGGGCGCAGCTTTCTTCGCCGAGGTGCGGCGGCGTTGCGGTCTCGCCTGCTCGGTGCGCACCAGATCGTCGTAGTAGATGAATTCGTCGCAATTGTTGATGAAGAGATCGGAGCTCGAATTCTTCACACCGACGCCGATGACCGTCTTTGCGTTCTCGCGCAGTTTGCTCACCAGCGGAGAAAAGTCGGAGTCGCCGCTGATGATCGCGAAGGTGTCGACGTGGCTCTTCGTGTAACAAAGATCGAGAGCATCAACGACCATCCGGATATCGGCGGAATTCTTCCCCGCCTGGCCGCGTCCGGGAATCTCAATCAACTCGAATG
>JBJMWV010000014.1:0-3445 GCA_045809985.1 Chthoniobacterales bacterium
AAACTCTAACCCTACACCAAGAAAATCCAAAAAATTAACGAACGCATTTTTGACTCCGAAGAAACCGTCACGGCGATGCCGTTGCACACGCGCCTCAAGAGCAGCCCGCATGGCCGCGCGCGCAAAGCTCGCCAGCGGAATTTTGTCGAGGTCCTGCGCGAGATTGGGATCGAGAGCGATCGTGTTTCACGGGCTCGCGAGAGCCTGGTCAGCTTCGCACGGCTCGTCGCCTACTACCGCGAGATGCGTCACGACGATTCCACAGCACGGGAAGCGGCTGCACATTTGAAAACGATCAGCGGCGATCTTACTTCGCTGAGCGATCACGCGACGTTCCTCTCGAGTAAAGTGAGCTTCCTGCTCGATGCCACGCTCGGGATGATCAACAACGAGCAGAACGCGATCATCAAAATCCTCTCCGTCGCCGCGCTCGTGTTCCTGCCGCCGACGCTCGTCGCCGGGATCTATGGAATGAATTTCACGAACTTGCCCGAGCTACACTGGGCACACGGTTATCCGTGGGCGCTGTTCCTGATGATCGTTTCGGCGGTGGTGCCGTACCTGTTCTTCAAACGTCGAGGCTGGCTGTAGCGCACAGACTGGCAACAGCGCGGCGGGTTTGGTAATTTCCGGCCATGCGGACGTGGCGCGACTTCTTTGCGACGGCGACGATGATTTCCATTGCCGCGCTCGCGCAGGATCTGCCGACGCATGACGGCGAAGCGCCGGCACTCGAGATTGATCCACCACTGTTGATCCAGGCGCGCAATTCGGACGGTTCGTTTGTCCTCGCCGGACCGGCAGCGACACCCGCGCCGCCACAGGACATCGCGAAGCTGGAAAAAGATCTCGCGCGCGCGAAGCGGAACGCATCAGGCGCGGATCATCTTTATCGCATCGGCGCGATCTCGAAAGTCGATGCCGAGGAGCGCGGCCTTCGTGTGATCCGTCTCGAGGCGAAGTTGGCCGAGGCGCGTCTCCAATTTGTGAAACGCGATGCCGAGCAAAGCGACGAGGGCGAAGCGAAGCCCGAGCAGGAGACCAGCGTCGCCCAAGCTGAAGAAGCAGCCGCACACGCTGCGGCGGAAAAGAAGCAGGCCGAAATCGAAGCCGCCTTCCGAAATTTGCAGCGACAGCAAAAGCTGCTCGCGCTCGGCAGTGGACATAAATCGGACGTGAATCGCGCGGAACAAAAGCTCGCGGAGTTGCAACGGGCGGGCGAGTAGTTCGCCCGTGTTCAGCCGCGGCGCGAAGCTCTCGTTAGGCATTTTCCTCCTCGCGCTCTTGCCGGCAGTGGCACAGGACCCGGAGGAGATGAAATCAATCGAAGATCGGATCGTCGAATTCGGGAGCGTTGCCTTCGCACGGCTCGCGCCGCAGTTCGAAGCAGCCGGTGTTTGCTATCCGCCGGCGCGTCTCACTTTCGTCGCGCTGAAAGACGAACGCGTGCTCGAAGTCTACGCCGCAAATGCGCAGAGCGACTTCCGTTTTATCTGCAGCTATCCCATGTTCGCGGCGAGCGGTGTGCTCGGCCCGAAGCTGCGCGAAGGCGATCGTCAGGTGCCGGAAGGCGTCTACTGCATTCGCGAACTGAACCCGAACAGCAGTTATCATCTGAGCCTCTGGATTGATTATCCGAGCAGCTTTGATCGCTCGCAGGCATTGGAAGATGGCCGCGTCGATCCCGGCGGTGAAATCATGATTCACGGCGGCGAAGCTTCGCGTGGATGCGTGGCAGTCGGTGATCCGGCGGCGGAAGATCTGTTCGTGCTCACGGCGCTCACCGGGATCGAAAACGTCACGGTCGTTCTTGCGCCGGTTGACTTCCGAAAGCGCTCGCTAGACCAAATGCCGGAAGGCGCGCCGCAATGGCTCGGCGGAGTCTACGATAAAATTAAAACAGAGCTCGCGCGCTACCCGACATTCACGTCTCCAACAACTCGTTAGGCGTGCGCTGCGCGCGCGCGGACTTCCCGGTCAGGTGCGGCTCGCAGAGGAGAACGGCTAACGCACACGGCGCCGTTTTCATCTTCCCGCGACGCGCCATCTCGATCGCCTCAGCGACAGGAACGAGCTGCGTCTCGAGCGTCTCACTTGCTTCGGTCTCGGGCTTCTTCGCGAGTTCGACTCCTTCCGCGAGAAAGACGTGGCACTTCTCGTCAGTCGTCGCGTTGGCCGAGAAAAAGAAGTTGATGTAGGTGATCGTCTCCGCGGTTGCTCCGATTTCCTCGGACAACTCCTGGCGCGCGACTTCCTCTGGCGAAGCATCGCCCGTGTCGTGCATTCCACCGGCCGGAACTTCGAAGCACCACTCATCCACGGCGTAGCGATATTGCTTCAGCATCACCATCTCGCCCTTGCGCGTGATCGGCACGATCACGACCGCCTCACCGCGCTCGATGTAGGCGTAGGGCATTCTCTTGCCGCCCTTGAGCTCGACCTCGTCTTCGCGCAGGCGGAAAATTGCGTTTTCGAAACGCGTGTTGCTCGCGAGCAACTTCCAGCCTGCGGCTCGTCCGTTCGGTTTGTCGCCGTTCTGGCTCACGATTTTTGAGTTCGTTTCTCGTCCGCGCGCCACGTGGACAAAGTCCAAAGCCAGGTGACGAAATCGAGAAGCGCGAAGAGGAACGCGAACCAGGCGGGAATGATTCCGAGCCACCACAGCACCGCGACGAGCAGCGGAACGAGCGGACGATCGCAAAGCGTGGCAAAGACGAAGCCTTCCGCATTCACGCGACCGCTAATCGTGTAGAGCACGCCGACTCCGGCGATGAGCACACCGGCAATCTGAAACATGTGCGAAGCCTGCAAGTTCAGCGCGAAACGCAGGAGTGACGAGACGCGATTCGGGCAAAACAAAATAACCGCGCCTTGGGCGAGCAGAACCCAGCCATAGATCTCCACCGTTCGCGCGGCACGGCTTTGGCCAGCTCGCGTTCGGAGGCGTTGGAACATTTCGCGCAGCGGAGTCATGTATTCGTTAGGTAACTACAGAATATATCCTTCTTCGCCATGTTCGTTGATGTCGAGCCCCTGCTCTTCCGCTTCCGGTGAAAGACGCAGACCGATTGCGGCTTTGACGACAAACGCGATCACCAATGTGCCGAGGATCGCGATAAGCAAGGTCACACCCATCGCTTTGAGCTGCTCGAGCCAAAGCGCGCCGGCACCGGGAGCGAAGACATTCGCGCGGAGATTCGCGTTCACTTCTGCCGAGGCGAAAAAGCCGGTGAGTAACGCGCCGAGTGTGCCGCCGACCGCATGGATGCCGAAAGTGTCGAGCGCATCGTCGTAGCGGAACCACGCCTTCAGTTTTGCGACCGCGACGAATGGAATGATTCCGGCCGCGATTCCGATTAGCACTGCATCCGTCGCATCAACGAAACCTGCCGCTGGTGTGATGACGACGAGGCCGCCGACCACGCCCGAACAAAATCCGAGCACA
>JBJMWV010000015.1:0-4756 GCA_045809985.1 Chthoniobacterales bacterium
AGAGAAGGCACGACCAACCGCCCTTATTACAAGGTCGTGGTGGCCAACAGCCGCAGCCCGCGCGACGTCAAATTCATCGAGATCATCGGGACCTACGATCCAAAGAAGGAAGGCCACAACAGCACGCTGAAGATGGACCGGATCGATCATTGGATTTCTAAAGGCGCGCAACCGTCGGATACCGTGCGCAGCTTGATCAAGAAGACGCGGAAAGCTGGCGCGGAAGCACCGGCAGCTGCGGAAGCGACTCCTGCCTAAGAAGTCGTTCTCGTGAAAGAATTCCTCGAGTTCGTCATCCGTCAGCTCGTTGAATTTCCCGACGAGATGATCCTGACGGAGAGCGCGAACGGCAGGAACATCGTCTTTCGCCTCGCGCTCCGGCAGAGCGACGTCGGCCGGATCATCGGCCGCAACGGTCAGACAATACAGGCCATCCGCGCGTTACTCGCCAGCTCCGCCGCGCGCCACGATCAACGCGCCACGCTCGAGATCATCGAGTAGCGCCTAACGAGCGCAATTAACGCGCGGGCGTCCGCTCGAAACCGGCAAGGGCGGGAATTCCGCTGCGAATCTGATTGGCCCTTAGCGAAGTGCGCGTCGCGCCATCGTAATCGCCCGAGAGCATCTGCCGCTTCGCCTCCGCCTCGAGTCGCTGCACTTGCCGCGCTTGTTCGCCTACCCACCACGCCTGCACACTTCCGTTGCGTAGACTCGGTGATCGTGACGCCAGCTCGGCGATGGTCAGCGATGTTCCAGAATCGTTATCCGAAACATAGCTAGCCTGCGCACTCGCCTCTTCTTCGGACTGGTTCGTGACTGGTGGCTGAGCCACGGAAAACGCAGCGCGCGCGTAGTACGCCTGCGCACCGCACCAGATCAGTGCAGTCGCGATCAGCAGAAGCGCAAGCACCGCAGTTTTTGACGGACGCCGCAGGTCTTCGCTGCGCCTGTTCGCGATGAGTTGGACAAGCGCTTCCGACATGTCATGCGTCTGTTCGCGGACGGCGGCATCTTCACTCGTCGCGCAAACAGAAGCCGCGAGCAGCTCTTCCAATTCGCGCCGCGATGCCGCGAGGACACTGCGATTCTCGAAGGCGGTGCGCACATCGCCGAAAGTCTTGGGGGAGGTCGTGCTCAAATCGCGAACGATTCTAGTAAAGATGCGCGCCTGCGATCAAGCCGCCTATAATGCGCCGATGCGGGTCGACATCCTGACGCTCTTTCCGGAGATCTGCCGCGCGCCGTTGAGCGAGAGCATGATGAAGCGCGCGCAAGCGAGCGGTGCACTCGATCTGCGCATCCACAACATCCGCGATTGGACGACGGACAAACATCATATCGTCGATGACGCACCGTTCGGCGGAGGGCAGGGGATGGTGATGAAGCCGGAGCCGATCTTCGCCGCGGTGGAAGAGCTGCGGACGGACGAGAGCTTGGTCGTGCTGATGACACCGCAGGGCCGAAACTTCACGCAATCAGTCGCGCAGGAGTTCTCCGCGAAACCGCACCTTATCGTTGTCTGTGGACATTATGAGGGAGTGGATCATCGGGTCGCAGAGCATCTCGCGGACGCGGAGATTTCGATCGGCGATTACGTGCTGACCAATGGCGCAATCGCGGCGGTAGTCGTCGTTGATGCAGTCGTTAGGCTGCTGCCTGGCGTTCTCGGTCACGAGCAATCCGCCGCGGATGACACCTTCTCGAGCGGCTTGCTCGAAGCACCGCAATACACGCGGCCGGCAGAGTTTCGTGGCTGGAGAGTGCCGGATGTTTTGCTTTCTGGAAACCACGGCGAGATCGCTGCGTGGCGTGAAGCGCAGGCGCGCGAACGAACCAAGCTGAACCGGCCGGATCTGCTCGGCTAACGAACCCGGCCGAGGACGACGCAGGCGTTGATGCCGCCGAAGCCGAATGAGTTACTGAGCACGTAGTTCAACTCTGCGTCGCGGCCCTCGTTAGGCACAACATCGAGATCGCATGCGGGATCTGCGGTGGTTCGATTCAGCGTCGGCGGGACCCACTGGTGCTGAAGTGCGAGCGTGCTGATCGCCGTCTCGACCGCGCCAGTCGCGCCTAACGGATGTCCGGTGTAAGCCTTCGTGCCGCTCACCATCAGTCGTTTCGCATGATCGCCGAAGAACTGCTTTATCGCGTTTGTTTCAGTGCTGTCGTTGAGTTGAGTCGAGCTCGCGTGCGCGTTGACGTAATCGATCTGCTCGGGCGCGACTTGCGCATCGGCGAGCGCGCGGCGCATCGCTTCGACGCATGACTCGCCGCTTGGCAGCGGCGTTGTCATGTGAAACGCATCGTTGTTTAAGCTGTAGCCGAGCACTTCCCCGTAGATGTGCGCGCCGCGCGCTCGCGCGTGTTCGAGTTCTTCGACGATGAGCGAGGTTGCGCCTTCGCCCATCACGAAACCGTCGCGCAGCAGATCGAACGGGCGACATGCTTCCGCCGGATCGCCCGTCCACTGGCTCATCGTTTTGATGATCGCGAATGCGCCGAAGGTGAGCGGACTCAGCGGAGCTTCCGCGCCGCCCGCGACGATCACGTCGGCAAAATCATCGCGGATGTAACGCAGTGCTTCGCCGACGGCGACGGTGCCGCTCGCGCAGCTGTTCGAATTCGTCGTCCCGACGCCGCGAAAGCCAAACTCGATTGCGATGTTCGAATGCGCGGAGCCGCCGAAAACCTGCAACGCCAAGGTCGGATTCACGCCCCGCGTTCCCTTCTTCAGGTAATGCGCGTGTTGATCCTCAGCATTTGAAACTCCGCCCAGCGCGGTGCCGAAGCTGACGCCGATGCGATGCTGCGGTTCTTCGCGTGACCAGGTGATGCCCGCGTCTTCGAGAGCCATCCGTGCGGAGGCGACCGCAAATTGCGCGTAACGATCGAGGCGCTTCAGTCGATGCGGCGGGAAATATTCTTCCGGCGCCCACTCGGTAATTTCGCCGGCGCAATGCGCGCGAAACGCAATTGTATCGAAGGTCGAGATCCGGCGGATCCCGCTCTTCTGCGCACGCAAGCCGCGCCAAAACGCGTCGCGTCCGATGCCGATGCAGGTGATCGGGCCGATCCCGGTGATGACTGCCCGCCGCTCTTTTACGCTTCGCATTACCAATTCAACTCCGCGCTTCGAGATAGGTTTTCATGTGCTGCAGCGTTTGGTTCGCAACGTAATGAATGAAGAAGCCGCCGATGATCGGATCAGCGATCGGTGCGAGCGGCGGGATGCGGAACTTCATGTCGTGGATGATCTGCACGAGGACGCCGTCGGGGGTTTCATCGAACGTCCAGACCACATCCATGCCCTTGGTGAACTTCTTCAGATGATGGAAGCGGACCTCGCACCGCTCTCGATCGATGGTCTGTTCCGACGTCCATGAGATTGGAATTCCAGATCGCACCGCGGCCATGACAACGAGGTTACGTTTCTCGCCGCGCTCCAGATATGTGATGTAGCGATAATGCGGCAGAATTTTCGGCCAGAGCTCGAGGTTCGCCGCGGTCTCAAAAATCGTCTGCTTCGGCGCGTGCATGATAATCGAGTTCCCGGTGTGCATGCGCGCCCGCGACAACCTAAGCCAATCGCGCTGGAAATGGAAACTGTGTGCCGTGTTACACAGCGCGCGGTTTGCGAATGCGGTAGGTGAGGAAGCATTCGTCGCCCACGACCTTCATGTCGATGAGCGAACAGCGAATACTCGCCGGTAGAAATTCTTTGCTCGTGCCGGTGAGCGTCGGGGCCTCTGTGCCGCCGAAGACGAATGGCGCGATCGTGAGATTCAGTTGATCGATGAGGCCAAGCTCGAGCATCGAGCGAAAGAGTGCGGCGCCGCCTTCGCAGGCAAGGCGTCGCACTTTGTATTCGCTGCGCAGTTGCTGCAGCATCCAGGCGAGATCGACTTCGCTCGAGTCGCTCAGGTGCAGCGTGGCCTTTTCGCGCAAAATCTTTTGCGTCGTCCGCGGCATTCGCGTGGTCGAGAAGATCAGAATCGGCGCAATGTCGGAGGTGAAGATTTTCAGCGAAGGATCGATCCGCCCTTCATTTGAGACGATCACGCGCAAGGGCGACGGTGTTGCTTTTCGCGCGAGGCGCTGATCGCGCAGTTCACCTTTCGGCACGCCGAGTCGCACATTATCCTTCTTCAAGGTGCTGTGACCGATCAACACCGCGTCGGCCAGCGCGCGTTGCTCGAAGAGGCGCAGCTTGTCGTCGCGCGAAGTGAAATCGATCGGCGAATACTCGCGTGTCGTGATCTTGCCGTCCGCCGTCATGGCGAACGTCGCGACGACGAACGGCCGCTTCGATCTAGTCGTCCGCGGCGAAGCCATGTTCGAGCGTCGCAACTTCCTCGCGCATTTCGCGCATCTTCACGTGGCCCTTCGCGCCGCTCGGCCGGTAGAAGAAGTAAACGATCCCGCCGGGCACGGAGCAGATGAGAATGATGAGGAAACTGAGCGAGCCGATCAGGTTCGCGACGCCTTCGCGCACGCCAGCCAGATTGTGCAGCAGAATCTGGAGCACGATCTCGCGCCACCCCGCACCGCCGAAACTGATCGGTAGCGACGAGATCGTGCGCTCGATCGGCATGATGGCAAAGAAGTCGACGATCGGCACCGGCGTGGGCGGAGTGTTGCGCATGTCCTGCGCGTGCAGTGCGTAGGCGACGCAGAGAAACGTCGTGAAGGTGCCGAGGTGCGCGATGATCGACATACCGAAGGCGACGAGCGTTGCGCGCCAATGATGCGCGTA
>JBJMWV010000016.1:0-4021 GCA_045809985.1 Chthoniobacterales bacterium
CTTTTTCGCTGGTCGGCGCAGTGAAGTACCGCGCTGCCAGCATGGCAGCAAGAACTAGCAATGCGGCGACCACGCCGGCAACGATCAGTCCTTTGCGCGAACGCGGCGGTGGCGAGTACGTCGTAGGCCGCGGCTGTTCCTCGCGTGGCGCTTCCGCCTCAGCGACGTCACCCGCTTGCCGCGCGAGGATCGCTTTTACCGTCCGCGCGAGGGAATCGAGATGCGGCTCGATGGGCGGCGGGAAGGCGTCCATCCATTGCGAGTTGGAGATGAAGTATTCCAACGAGCGTGTCGGCTCAATGTCATCGATCCGCACCGGAATGGTGTAGACGTTTTTGTCGGCAGCGCGTTCTACCTCCCGCTTGATCTGTGACGAGTTGTTCGCGTTGAGCGAGAAGATCAGGACCATCACCTTGCTCGACTCAATCGCGTCCACGATCGACTCGCCCCAATCGGCGCCGGGAACGACATCGCGCGGCGCGACCCAACAGCGAATCCCGGCATCTTCCAGATGCGCGACTACCTGCGCGGCGACAGCTTTGTCCTTCGCCGAGTGGCTGACGAAAACATCATGAGCCATAGGGTACGTCCGCCGAGGTTCGCACCTCACGATGCGGAGCGGCTATGCGGCACTCAAGCCAATTCGTTAACGGGTGCGCGACCGAGCGGGCTCAGACGCTGCATGCTGCGTCACGACAAGGCGAAGAAACTTCACTGAAGCAGCAGTCACCGGCGTGGTAGCACGAATCGTCTGCATCTGCCCATCGTCAGCTAACGTCTCGAGCGTCGCGGTTGAAGGAACCCAGTTCGTGAGGTCGGCGGAGTCCTCGACGAGATACTCGACGTCTGTCGCGAGCATGTTTCTGGTGAAGATCAGCGCAAAGGAACCATTGCTCCTACTACTCGTTAGACCAGGACCGGCCTTGTCCGGCTGCTTTGGATTCGTGTTCAACGCATACTCGAGCAGATTCGACTTGCCGTCATGATCCGGATCGACTTGCGGCCCGCTGATCGCCGCATCAGCGACTTCCGCGGGAGTGAACCAATACGACTGCCATTCGCTGTAACTCGCGAACGGCGGCCCATCGCCGTCCAGTGTTCCGTCGAGATCACGATCGATTGCCATTCGCACTCCCGACCCAGGCGGGACACCCGTGACGCTGAGCGTATCGCCTAACGAGACCTTAGTCTGCAGTTGCGCCTGCGTGAACGGCCCCACGCCCGTCTTGTCGCTCTTGTAGTTATTGGTCGCCGGCTGATAGAGCAGACCGCGTCGCTTGCCGTCGATCGTGCCCTTTACGATGAGGTCGATGTTGCCTGCCGCGGCCTGACTTTGCAGCGTGTTCCAATCACTCGTTAGGCTAGGATTCGTAGCACTAGCGCTCGTCATCGTGCGGGTGAAACCAACCGCTGGCGCCATCCCGGTATCGAAGCACATGACGAATGCGTTCAGGTTGTTCTTGCGCGTGGTGTCGTTGCGGAAGTTCACGAACACCGGGCGGCTCAGGAAGCGGAAGAGCGTGGGATCGGTGCCGTCATGGGTGAAGCCGAAACCGTCGAGCGAGATCGCGCCGGGCGTGTCGGTGAACGACGTCTTCTGGTAGGCGTTTCGCAATTGCGGGACCTTGAAGCTCTGCGACTCCTGGAGCGCGGCCGCAGGTGTGAGCGAGCGATCGCTGCCCGAGCCTGGTGGCGCGAGATGACAGCTGTTGCAGCGCAGTGTCGCGTTGTAGTTCTCGTTCAGGAATGTGTTGCGGCCCGCGTTCGGATCGCCTCCAGCGATCGATCCCCGCAAGCTCCGATCCAGCTGCTGATTCGGATTCGGCGGGAGGTTCATTGTCTCAACGAAATCGCGGAACGCATTGATGTCTGCAGTCGACAATTGACTGCCGCCCAACAACGACACGAAGGCCGGATTGAAGCTAGTGACGTCCGCGCGATCACCGCGCCAATGCAAGGGCGTTTGATTCTTCAGTCCCTTCAAGGTCTGCGTCGTCATCGGGCCTTTCATCGGATGCATGTCGAACGTGCCGGTGACGTGGAGCGCAGAGACCGTCGCCGTCACCGACTGCATCTGTCCGCCGGGATCGCCAAGGTCCCACGCGAGGCGATCGTTGTTGCCGTCGAGATGACATGAAGCGCAGGAGACGGTGCCATTCCCTGAAAGCCGCGCGTCGTAGAGAAAACCACGACCGTCGCGAATGACCTGCGGCGTCGGATCAAATCCGCCGAGCGGAACTTCGCTCACAATACGACTCGTTAGGCTGTCGATCACGGTGATCGTGTTCGAAATCTGATTGAGCACGTAGAGCTGGTTCGTCGCGCTATTTATTGCCAGGCCGCGAGGTCCACGTTTGTGCCGCGAATCGGTGACACCAGTTCCGATTTCGATCCGCGAAATGACGCTTCCGTCGGCCGCAACTTTCGCGACACGATCGCTGCCGAACGCGGCGATGTAGGAGAATGCGCCGCTCGGATCGAAGACAATCGCCGTCGGCTGCGCGAGCGCGGCTGCCTGCGCCGCCGGGTTCGGCAGCAAGTTGTAATCGATCCCCGGATTCAGATCCGAAATGCTGAACGCGCCGCCGCCGATTGGAATCCGCGTGACGCGATTATCAATAAAGTGTGCGCGCAGATTCGGTTCGAAGTGGACCAGATTCCGCGCATCCGTGTTGGTGACGAAGAGATCACCCGTGCCGGGTTGAACCGCGATGCCATGCAGGTGCGTCCCGACGCGCGAGAAGTAGCGCGAGACCGTAAGCGCCGCGACATCAATCTCCGCGACGTCATTGTCCGGCATCACGTATTTGATCACGGACGGATTCCACTGCGGGTCAGTCGCATCAACGATCAAGCCGACCTGCGGCGGCGCAGGCAACGCGCTGTTCGTCGGTGACGGCTGCGGCGGCGCGAGGTTGGCCGGAATCAGCGTGGTGCGATTTCCTGATTCAGCGAACACGACGAAGACTTTGCTGCCGTCCGCGTTCACCGCCATCGCGCGGGGGCGCTGACCCGTGAGCGGAATTGTTTTCGTTAGGCCATGCGTTGTCGCGTCGAAGACGCGCACTTCATTATTGCCGGCGACGCTGACGAACGCGTTGCCGCCAGCGAAGACAACATCAGACGGCTCGTCTTTCACATTGATCGTGTCGGTCACGATGCCTTGCGAGAGCGAGACAACGCTGATGCTGTCGGAGAGTTCGTTGACCACCCAGACTTCGTCGTTCGTGTGCGCGTTTACCGACACCGGCTCGATGCCGACGGGAATCTCCTTCGCGAGGAGCGGCGGTGTCGTGGTCGTGTTGAAGACGGAGAGGCGTGCGTCCGCGCTGTTTACCGCGAGAAGCCACTTGCCGTCTGGTGTGAGGCGAAGCGGTGTCGTCTGCCGCGCTTCGAAGTTGGTGAAGTTCGCGCTCGGAACCTGCGCGAGCGCGCTCGTGACCAGAAGAGCTAATGTGAAGCCGAAACGAGCGCGCACGCGGGTGCGATTAAAGCCGATTCCCCTTCCGCGCGAAAGCGCTATTCTCCCCGCGAACGACAACGAAAGGACCAGCACATGGGACTCATGGATTACCTCCGCGGCCAGCTCATCGACATCATCGAGTGGACCGACGATTCACGCGACACGATCTCGTTTCGCTTTCCCGATAACGACGCCGAGATCAAGCGCGGCGCGCAATTGATCGTGCGCGAATCGCAGGTCGCGCAGTTCGTCTATCTCGGGGAATTCGGCGACACCTTCGGCCCGGGCAAGCACACGCTCACGACCGATAACATTCCGATTCTGACTTCGCTCAAGTCGTGGAAGTACGGCTTTGAGTCGCCCTTCAAAGCGGACGTCTACTTCGTCACCACGCGCCTCTTCACCGGCAACAAATGGGGCACCGCGAACCCGATCATGATGCGCGATCAGGATTTCGGCATCGTGCGTGTGCGCGCATTCGGCACCTACGATTTCCGCGTCAGCGATCCGAAGAAGATGCTGAAGGAAGTCGCGGGTTCGGATCAGAATTTCCGCCTC
>JBJMWV010000017.1:0-3902 GCA_045809985.1 Chthoniobacterales bacterium
AGCATGCGCACCGCGTAGGTGCATTCGGGATGCGCAACAACCGGCGCGCGAGGATGTTCTTCGCGGATTTTGCGAATGCTACGCGCGGTGAACTCGACGTGAACGTAACAGTTGCCCTGCCACAAATCCATTTTGCGTCCCGTCCGCTCCATCACCCAGGCGCCGAGATTCTGGTCGGGAACGAAGAGGATGTTTCGGTCGCGCGGCGCGGCTTGCACGAGCTTGTCGGCGTTCCCGCTCGTGCAGATGACATCGCTCAGCGCCTTCACACCGGCGCTGCAATTGATGTAGGCGATAACGTAGTAGTTCTTGTCGGCGTGCTGTTCGAGAAACGCCGCGAGCTTGTCCGGCGGACACGACTCGGACAGCGAACAGCCGGCGTCGAGGTCGGGCAGGATCACCTTCTTCGTCGGATTGATGATCTTCGCCGTCTCCGCCATGAAGTGAACACCGCAGAAGAGAATCACGTCCGCGTCCGTTTTCTGCGCGTGATAGCTCAGGCCTAACGAGTCGCCGACGAAATCGGCCACGTCCTGGATCTCCGGAACCTGATAATTGTGCGCGAGAATAACAGCGTTCCGCTCGCGCTTCAGTTCCGCGATTTCCTCGGCTAGATCGAATCCGCGCCTGCGGTCCGCACGTTGGACGGATTCGTCCTTCGGCGAACTCGTAGTGCCAGTGCGGCTCGCACCGTAGTTTACAGCTGGGCTAACCACGAATTACTATCGCGCGTTCACTCCAATCCTCAATGAGCGACGCACGCTATCAATTCGGTTTCATCGGCGCCGGCCACCTGGCCGGTTCGGTCATTCAAGGACTGCTGAAGGTGAATTTCTGCCCGGCGACTGCGATCCTCGCGAGCGAACCGGACGAGGAGCTGCGGCGCTCGCGCGCGGAAAAACTCGGCATTCATGTCACGGAAGAGAACGCGGAGGTCGCGGAGAAGGCCAAGACGATTTTTGTCGGGGTGAAGCCGGCCGTTGTCTTGCCGGTGCTGCGGGAACTTGGCGATTCGCTCGCGAACAAGCTCGTTGTCTCGCTCGCGGCCGGCATTCGCATCGCGAGCATGGAAGCGGTGACCGATGCGCGAATAATGCGCGTGCTGACCAACACGCCGAGTGCAATCGCGCGTGCCGCAACCGCCTACGCCGCCGGCGCGCGCACGACCGATGCAGATCGTGAGCTCATTGGTGCTATGTTCAACGCGATCGGCGTCGCGACCGAAGTAAGCGACGACCAGATCGACGCCGTCACAGCGCTCGGGGGGAGCGGACCCGCATTCATATATAGCGTGATCGAAGCGCTCGCGGCCGGCGGCGAAAAGAACGGACTCGATCGCGATGCGGCATTGAAGCTCGCGGCACAAATGACACTCGGCGCGGCTGAGCTCGCGCTCACCAGCGACAAATCGCCTGAGCAACTCCGCGGCGAAGTCGCCACGCCCGGCGGAACGACTGCTGCCGGTCTCGCCGCGATGGAAATGCTCGGTGCCCGCGACGCGCTCATCGCTGCGATCACCGCAGCGGTCGAACGAGGCCGCGAGATGTCACGCGAATCCGCGTAGCGCAGCGCGCATCGGATCAAGCGGCGCGCTTTGCCCGAACCAAACCTCGAAGGCGCGGGCGCCCTGGTGCAGCAGCATCGACAAACCGTTGGCGGTCTGCGCGCCTGCCGCAGCCGCTTCCTCGAGCAGCCTGGTTCGCACAGGATTGTAAATCGTGTCGTAGACAAATTGGCCGCGGCGAAATGCATCGCGCGTCAGCAGCGGCACATCGTCGCGCGAGAGCCCGACCGGCGTTGCATTCACGATCAGATCCGCTTCGCGCGCGAGCTCACGCGGATCCGGGTTCGCCTTCCTGCTCCACGTTTGAACCGCGCGGCATCCTTCCGCTTTGCACTGCCAGGCAATGGCGCGCGCGGCGCCGCCGGTGCCAAGCACTAGAACGCGCAGTTCACCGGGCGCGATATCGAAGTCCTCCCGAATTGCATTGCTGAATCCCTGCGCGTCGGTGTTGAACCCATGCCAGCGGCCGCCCGATCGAACGGCCGTGTTTGCGGCGTCAATGCTCTTCGCCGGCTCATAAGTTTCGCTCATCAACGGCATCACCGCTGCCTTATGCGGCACCGTCACGTTGAGCCCGATAAATTCCCGCTGCGCAAACAGCTCGAGCGCTTCCGCTAATTCGTTCGGCCGAATCTCGAATCGCGCATACTCAAGCGGTATCCCGCATGCGCGCAGCGCCGCGTTCTGCATCTGCGGCGAAAGCGAGTGCGCGACCGGATCGCCGATCACACCGAGGCGGATCGTTTCCTCCGACCAATTGCCTAGATCGTCGATCGTGTAGACGTCTTTCACCTCACCATTGTAGGGCGGGCGCTCCGCCTGCCAAAACTGCGTTAGGCCGCCGCTCCACCAGCGAGACTGTGGACGGCAACCGATGCGGTTGCCCTACAACTCTGCTAGCGTTCTCCGCCGATGGCCGAGGAGACGCATACCGATTTCATTCGCGAGATTGTCGCTGAGGATTTGCGCAGCGGAAAGCACTCGCATATCCAAACGCGATTTCCGCCGGAGCCGAACGGTTATCTGCACATCGGTCACGCCAAATCGATCTGCCTGAATTTCGGGATCGCGAAGGAGTTCGGCGGCAGGTGCAACATCCGGATGGACGACACCAACCCTACGAAAGAAGAAGCCGAATATGTGGAGTCGATCATGGCCGACGTGCATTGGCTGATCGATGGCTGGGCTGATCAGCATCTCGGCGGCGCGCCGCTCTACACATCCGATTATTTTCCGAAGCTTTACGATCTGGCCGTCGAGCTGACGCGCAAAGGCAAGGCCTACGTCGATGAAATGCCGGCGGACCAAACTGACGAATTTCGGCGCCTCGGCAGGAATAGTCCGTTTCGCGAGCGCCCGACCGACGAGAACCTCGACTTGTTAGGCAGAATGAAAGCGGGCGAGTTCCCCGACGGTGCGAAGACACTCCGCGCGAAGATCGACATGCAGGCGGCGAACGTCTGGCTGCGCGATCCGGTGCTCTACCGCATCCGGCACGCCGACCATCATCACACCGGCAATGCGTGGTGCATTTATCCGATGTACGACTGGGCACACACCCTGAGCGATTACATCGAGGGGATCACCCACTCGCTTTGCACGCTCGAGTTCGAAGTGCACCGGCCGCTTTACGAATGGATTCTCGAAGCGCTCGAGCTGCCGCCGCCGCGCCCACGCCAGATCGAATTCGCGCGCCTGAATCTCGATTACACCGTGATGAGCAAGCGCAAGCTCATCCAGCTGGTGAACGAACGATTCGTCAAAGGCTGGGACGATCCGCGCATGCTCACGATTTCCGGAATGCGACGACGCGGCATCACGCCGAGCGCGTTAAGAAGTTTCGCGCAGAGCGTCGGAGTCACGAAATATCCCAGCCTGCACGAAACCGCAGTGCTCGAGCACGCCGTGCGCGAGGAGTTCAATCGCAGCGCGATTCGCCGGCTCGCTGTGCTCAAGCCGATCAAAGTCGTGCTGACAAATTATCCCGAAGGCCAGGTCGAGCAGCTCGACGCGATCAACAATCCCGAGGATCCAAATGCCGGCACGCGCAAGCTTCCATTCAGCCGCGAGCTGTTCATCGATGCGCAGGACTTCGCGGAAGTTCCGCCGCCGAAATTCTTCCGGCTAAAACCCGGCGGCGAAGTGCGACTCAAATACGCCTACATCATCAAGTGCGACGAAGTGGTGAAGAACGCCGCCGGCGAAATCGCAGAGCTGCATTGTTCCGTCGACCTCGAAAGCAAAACCGGCGGCGCGACCGCCAATCGTAAGATCAAAGGCACGATCCACTGGGTCAGCGCGGCGGAAGCAGTCGACGCCGAGGTGCGCCTCTACGATC
>JBJMWV010000018.1:0-6917 GCA_045809985.1 Chthoniobacterales bacterium
GAGCGCGCCGGGTGTGGTCAACGGACTCGCTTATACGCCGGTTGGCGGCGAAGTGCTGCACATCGAAGCCGCAAAGTATCCGGGCAGGGGCAACGTCACACTTACCGGCCAGCTCGGCGATGTGATGAAGGAGTCCGTGCAAGCTGCATTGAGCCTTGTCCGCAGCCGCGACGGCGCGATAGGCGCGAAGCCGGAAGACTTCCGCGACAACGATGTGCACGTCCACGTGCCCGCTGGCGCCGTTCCGAAGGACGGACCATCAGCCGGCGTCGCGATGTTTACCGCGCTCGCGTCGCTCTTCAGCAATCGGCGCGTGCGGAGCGATGTCGCGATGACCGGCGAGATCACATTGCGCGGACTGGTGCTGCCGATTGGTGGCTTGAAAGAGAAGAGCCTCGCGGCAATGCGCGCCGGAATCACAACCGTGATTATCCCAAAGCTGAACGAGAAGGACCTCGCCGATGTTCCCGCCGAAGCGAAGGAGAAGATGAAGTTTGTCCCGGTCGAGAATGTCGATCAGGTGCTCGCCGCCGCGCTCGAGCCGGTCTAACGAGTAGTTCCGGTGGCGCGCTGCTGGATTTGATTCAGGTCCGGATCATTGCTCCGGATCCAGCTCTTGATCTCGTCCATCTCGCCTGGGTTCACTTCAGTCGGACGGCGCGGATCGGCATCCACGGGCAACGCCTGCTTGTGTTTCCAGTGTCGCCCGTGTCGCACGAGCACGTAGTACATCGTCTTCGCGGTCACAGCGCCCACGCCGCTCGCCCGCATCGCGTTGTAGAACATCAAGTCGGCGTCTTGGTACGGACGCGCCTGGTTAGTGTAAGCGACGTCGTGCAGCACGGAAGCCTTGCGGTACTTCCCTTCAAATGGACCGCCGATGATGCTCCAGAAGGCGCGTGGAATTGAAGCGCCATCCACCTCAGATCCAGCGGGCGCGGCCCAGACCTGTCCATATGGATCGGTGTAGCGCAGCTCGTTCAGGAGCACCATTTTGCGCCCGTCGTTCTCCCAACGCGCATCGACGTCGCCGCTAAAGTAGCCCCAGCCGGCAGCGCGTGCGGTTTTCGCTTTCTTCGCCTGCTTATCGAGTTTCTTCTGCTCGCGCGCCGCTTCCTTTTCGACATTGCGCCGGCCGTGCGCGCACCCGCCTAACGAGAGCAAAACAACCGTGCTGAGGATCAACCCTGTTCTTCCCTTGATCATCAATCGCTAAGTTTCCGCAGGAACGAGCTGCGACTTGTGTTTCTTCTTCGGCTGCTCGGCCGTTGTCGCTTTCGCCGCGCCGCCCATCGGCCGGCGGAATTTCTTCACATAGAAAAGCATGAAGATGCCGCTCGTGATGAGCAGTGAGCCGACCCATTTCAGCAGCCAACCCGGATCGCGCAAAATCTGGATCGAGCTCTGCGCGAGGTTCTCCGGATTCCAGGATGCCTGCGACATCTTGAACGTGAGCCCCGTCCAGGTGCGCCACATTTCGCCCGGATAACTAAACGGATGATTCATCCAACATTGGCCGGTCGCCGTGCCGCCTTCGCGATCGGCCACGCGCACCGTGCTCTTGAATCCCGCCGGTGCGTCGCTGCCTTCGTTGCGCTGCACTTCGAACTCGAGCAGCTCGAGCGCGATCGGCAGCGGCTGCTGCTTCCAACCGTAAGCGACCTGAATCGCTGCCGGCTCAATCGGCATCGAAATCTGCCAACCGGCGGGAATCCACTGCTCGATGTCCTTGCCGTTTTGCCGCACGCGAACGCGCACACCTTCCGTCGCGTTCTCGTTCGGCGCGGCGTTCGTGAGCGGATGAAAGTCCATCCACTGCTCCGCGTGCGGCATTGTCTGATCGACGACGAGCTGCCAGTCCGCCCAACCAGTCGTTAGGCTAGCGTTTTTCTCGAGCTTACCGCTCGAGTGACCTTCCTTGCGCGATTTGAGGTCGTAGCTGAGCGCGCCGTCATCAGCTATGAAGAGCGTGAGTTGATTGGCCGGTCCTTCATCGCTTGCGCCATGCGCATCAGATGCGGCGGCAATCGGAACGCCGCGCCCGCGCAACGTCACGACGACGGCCGGATTGTTCGGCTGATCGCTGAGTGAAGTTGGCTTGCCGTTCTCGATGCGGAAGTCCGGCCAGTATGCTTCGATCCGCATCGTGTAAGGACTGCCGTCGAGCGGCGTGTCCTGTCGCAGATGCGCTGCGACATCATGCGTCCAAGTCTTGTCGCCAATCTGCACCGTGACGCTGCCGCTGTCGCCGTTCTGCGGCTGAGAAAGGATTGCTTTCGCACCGGTGCTTCCGCCTTTCGTCGACTTCGCGATTTGCTGGTCTGGCGCTTTCGCAAAAGCGAAGATTGATTCTTCGATGTCTACTTCGCCCGTCGGCTTCGACTCGTTAGGCGCGCTCACGCTCGGGGCAGTTCCACGCTTCAACTCGATGCGCGCGAGGCCCATGTCGAAGTTGCCGTGCTGCGGATCATCCGCCATCAGCCAGTTCTCGAGATGCTGCCCCATCTTCGCGGTCGTAATCGTGAAATGCAGCGCCGGCGCGCCCCCGGAATCCAGCGGCTTCGGGTTCAACTTCCCTTCAACTGCCGGCGCGTATTCGACAATGCTGAGCCGCGCACCTGACGCGAGCGGGCCGAGATCGAGCGGACGTTCCGCGGTCGGTTTCCGGTTAATGAACTCGGCCGCGTAACCTTTGATGATCCCATCCGTGTCGCGAACGCGCAGTTGATGCTGGTCGATTAGCAGCCTGTTCGATGGCTGATCGCCTTTGAAGATCGTCATCGTTCCTTCGATGCCCCAGATCCGTCCAATCAACGAACCGAAGAGCAGCGTGATGATGCCCAGATGCGTGACGAGAAACGCAACGTGGTGCTTCTTCCACGGCCAGCGTGAGAGCGCCGACACGGTGAGATTCGCGACCAGCAGGAGAAGCCAGATGTTGAACCACGGCGCGCCATACACGTAGGCGCGCGCCACCTTCGCATCGAAGCTCGACTCGTAGAGCGTCCCCGCAATCGCGGCGACAATCAGCACCGCGAGGAGGACGACGGCGAGCTGGAGCGACGCGAAAAACTTAAAGACGCGGTTGCGCTGCCAGCTCGGCCGGCCGGAAGTGGGACTCGCCATGACGCGGCTAGTTTCCGCGAAAGGCGGGGCGGTTCAAATCTCTACCGCGTCCACTTGCGCATCTTCTTGCGCAGCGGCTTCACGTAATCGTCGACGTCGACCTTCTTCAGCCGATCGATGCCGTCGCCTACGCGATCCTTCACCACTTCGGCGGTGTCTTGGTAGCGACTCTTCGCGGAGCGGAAGAACGGCCACAGAAATGGCAGCGTAAGGACGCTGAGGTCAACATTGCCGAGCGGCTTCACTTCCACTTCCTCTTCTTCGTGCTCGGACGACGCATAGCGAATCGCGAGTCCGATCGCGAGCCCGATCGTGAGCGCACCGATGATGGTCGGGATTGGATTTTCGCGCAGGAAAAATTCGGTGCGCTCACGCGCAATGCCAGCTTTCTCACGGGTCTGTTGCCATGCATCACTCGCAGCGCTCGTCGCGCTCGAAAGTTTTTGCGACGCGGCGGATTGGAAGCGCGGTGCGCCGCTCGGTGAAGTATGCTCCTCGCCCGGGTTCGTCGAGCCGGTGAGCGGATCGTTTTTGGTGAAGTCGTCGCCGTTCGGGTTAATCATAATATTAGATTCGGAATTCGGATTTGCTTTGGCCTCTCGCGTCCATCGGAATCCACAGCCGTCCCGCGCGGGAGAGCCGATGATTTAATGAAGAGCATTCACGGAAAGGAGCAAGCGATGAACGAAGAGCGGAAAGATGAGGCAGTAGCGAAGGGACAAGGGCACACGAATCGTGACCCGATTACGGGTGAGCATGGCTCGCATCCGATCGGCACCGGAGTCGGCACGGCTGGCGGCGGGCTCGCAGGTGCAGCAATCGGAGCAGCCGTCGGTGGACCCGCGGGCGCGGCAATCGGTGCGGTGATCGGCGGCGTTGTGGGGGCATACAGCGGGCGCGGTGTCGCGGAGGCGGTTAATCACACCGATGAGGAAAACTTCTGGCGCGAACATCACCACAAACAGGAGTGGGCTGGTGATGCGCCGTACGAGCATTACGCGCCGGCTTACAAGACGGGCTACCAGGGCGCGGTGTAGTACGCCGGTAGGCATTATCGCGAGATCGAGGGAGATCTTGCGCGTGACTACGAGAAGAACGACGCGAATCTCGCGATCCCGTGGGACCGCGCGCGGCCGGCAGTCAAAGCTGCGTGGGACCGGCTCGGCGGCGTGATGGGTCCGCGCGATGGCGACCGCGGAATGCGTGGCGGGATTTAGAAAATATACCGCGGCTACACCCGGCAGCGTTACGCCGCGATGTACTCGTCCACCACGGTGAGGAAGTGGTCGATGTTGAACGGCTTGGTTAGGTAATTTTTTGCACCTGCGGCAAGCAGACGCTCGATCGACGTAGGCGTCGCGTTCGCGCTCAGGATCACCACGGGAATGTTCGCGGTCTCCGCTTCTTCCTGGAGCTTGCGGAGCACTTCGGAGCCGTGCATATCGGGTAGGTTCAAGTCGAGCAGGATCAGCTTTGGCCGGTAGGCATTAGCCAATTGCAATCCGAGCTCACCTTTCGGGGCGTGCAGTAGCTTGACCAACGGTCGGTATTCGAGAATGCGCTCGACGAGGGTGAAGTTGACCGCGTCGTCTTCAACGTAGAGAACGTCGCAGTTGCGCGGTTCGTTGAGCGGAGCTTGCGCCGACGTTGGTCCGTCACTGAGTTCTACCTCGATGATCTGGAGCATCTCGCGCGCGGCGACCAGGATCTGCTGCACGTCAGTTTCAGCTCGACGTGCATCCGGCTTGAGCGCGAGCAACTCGGCGAAGCCGATGATCGCGTTGAGCGGCGTGCGCAATTTGTGATTCAACGCGTCGCGGCAACTGTCGAAACCCTGCTTCTCTTCGCCCGGGGTGGCGCTCGCTTCGATCGCCGGAAATTCAATCGTGTTGTTCATCAATATTACTCGTTAGGCAACAAATCAGCCCCACTTCACCGCGAGCTTCTCGCTTTCCAACTGCAATCCCGAGGGGTCGTCGTAGAGCTGCCCCTTCAGCTTCTTCAGCATGTCGAGGTCGCGGCGCATTTTGTTTTTGTGCGCGCAGAAGATCAGTGCGGTCTCGTCCGTGATGAGTTCCTTCTTGTAGGCTTCGAGCAGACACTGGTCGAAGCTGTGCCAGCCCATCGTGCTGCCGGCCTCAATGATTTCCTGGAAGGTGCGGCCCTCGCTTTCGCCGTAGAGCAACGTCTCGCGCGTGCGCATGCTTGAGCCCATAATCTCGGTGACGAGCATGCGCCCGCCGGCGATTTTGCTGACGAGGCGCTGACTGACCACGTAACGGATCGTATCCGCGAGGCGCTGACGAAGCTGTTGCTCCTCGTCTTTGCTGAACATGCCAAGGATACGGTTGATCGTCTGACCGGCGCTGATCGTGTGCATGGTCGAGAAGACGATGTGGCCCGTCTCCGAAGCGGTCATCGCGATCTCCATCGTCTCGCGATCGCGAATCTCACCGACCAGAATGACTTTCGGCGCCTGACGTAAGGCGGAGCGCAAACCGTTCGCGAAGGTCGGGAAATCTTTGCCGAGCTCTCGCTGATTAAAGAGCGCGCTCTTGTGCGGATGCAGGAACTCGATCGGATCCTCGAGCGTGATGATGTGAATCTGCTGCTTCTCGTTCAGCTCATTCAGCATCGCGGCGAGCGTCGTCGTCTTGCCGCTGCCGGTCGCACCGGTGACGAAGATGATGCCGTTCTTCTCCTTCACCATCTCGCGGAAAATCGGCGGCAAACCGAGCCCATCGAGCGTCGGGATCTGCGTCTGCAATTTGCGCATCACGATCGCCTGGCGGCCGTTTTGCTTGAAGATGTTGACGCGGAAACGCGCGACGTCCGGCAGGGAATAGCTGCAGTCGCACGCCCCGAAGACATTGAGATCTTCCTGCAGGCGCGCCTCGCCATTCATCAAATGGAACGAGATCGCTTGGATCTGCTCCGCAGTCAGAGAACCGGTGTCGATTGGAAATTCTTCGAGCGATCCGTGTTGCTCGACCAATGGAGGTTTGCCGACGGCGAAGAGCAAATCGGACACGCCTTCTGCGCTTTGGACCATCGCGCTCAGTAATGGATCTATGACTTCTTTGTTCACGTAGGGCAGCTCCGAACCGCTATCGAATAGCGGGAATTGTGCCGCCGCTCAGGTGTAGGAGTGCGTTGCGCGATACCTGCGCAAGGAGTCGAGAAGAGCGGCCTATCGGTCACCGCCACTCGTGCTTCGGGTATTTGCGCTGCAGCTCTTTCTTGATCTTCGGATACGCGTCGCGCCAGAAACCCTCGAGGTCGCTCGTGATCTGGATTGGCCGATGATTTGGCGCGAGCACCTGAATGACGAGCGGCACGCGCCCGCGGCCGATGCTCAGGTTGCGCTCCACTCCGTAGAGATCCTGGATGCGCGCAGCGACCGTCGGTGAGCTGGATTCGCTGTAGGTGATCTTCGCCTTGCGCTCGTTAGGCAACACGATCCGTTCTGGCGCGAGTTGCTCTACGAGCTGTTGCTGCTGCGGTGTGAGCCACGATTTCACCGCGCCCCAGACTGGCCGGTCCTTGATGTCCTTGTAGCCGAACGCGCCGCGACAAACCTCCTCGATCATGAGCAGTTTTTCCGGCTCGCCGATCGTCGGCATCTGCACTTCGGGGAACTTCGCCGCGATGAAGTTCACGCGCGTGATCCATTGCTCGACCGCGTTGTCCCAGTTCTTGAGCGGACACGTTCCCGCAACAACTTCATGCGCGAGCAATGCGGCCGCCTGATCTTCCGGCACGTCTGCCGCTTCGCTGCGCAAGACGAGATC
>JBJMWV010000019.1:0-7772 GCA_045809985.1 Chthoniobacterales bacterium
CAGCGCCGATTTTCTACCAGCGCGTGATCGAAAATCCGGAGACGATCGCGTCGGCGATTCGCATCGGGCATCCGGCGAGCTGGGAATCAGCGACTCGCGCGATCAGTGAATCGCGTGGCGCGATCGACATTGTGACGGACGATGAAATCCTCGAAGCGCAGCGCTGGCTCGCGAGTGAAGAAGGAATCTTTGTCGAACCCGCCAGCGCCGCGTCAATCGCCGGTTTGTTCAAGTGCTGCGATGACTCGCGGCATTCGGTTTACTCGTTAGGCAAACTGGAGGAGGGGAGTCGGATCGTTTGCACCGTGACCGGCCACGGCTTGAAAGATCCAGACGCGATCCGCTTTAGCAGGCCGACGGCAGTCTCGCCTAACGAGTCTGATGTACTGCGCGCGATTGGTTTATGAACCAAGAAAAGAGGAGAACAGGAAAGATCAGTTTTCCTCATTTCCTGCTTTCCTGATTCATTAATCAGCACACCTTCCGCACGTGCGCCTAGTCGTGCAGAAATACGGCGGAACATCCGTCGGTAATCCGGAGCGGATCCGGAGAGTCGCGGAGCGCTTGCTCGAAACCCAGCGCGAAGGGTGTCGCGTGGTGGCGGTCGTCTCTGCGATGGCTGGTGTGACGGACAATTTGATCAAATTGTCGCGCGACGTTTCCCCGCAGCCTAACGAACGTGAGATGGATTGTTTGCTCGCGACCGGAGAACAAGCTGCAACTGCGCTCGTCGCTATCGCGGTGAATGCGCTGGGCGGTCGCGCGATCTCGTTGACCGGCGCGCAGGCCGGCATCCTGACGGACCGCGTTCATACGAAGGCGAAGATCGCGCACATCAGTCCGCGGCAGATTCATGAGCTGCTGTCGGATGATTACATCGTGATCGTCGCCGGTTTCCAGGGGCAGACGCGGGAAGGGGAGACGACCACGCTCGGGCGCGGCGGTTCGGATTTAACCGCGATTGCGCTCGCGGGCGCGCTCGGCGCTGACGCCTGCCAGATCTACACCGATGTCGATGGCGTCTTCAGCTGCGATCCGCGTGTGGTCCCAGAGGCGGTGAAGATGGAGGAGATCGCGTATGACGAGTTGCTCGAGATGGCAGGCTCCGGGGCGAAGGTGATGCAATCGCGCTCTGTCGAATTCGCGAAGAAGTTTGGCGTGCCGTTTGAGGTCCGCTCGAGCATGAACCGCAATCCTGGCACGGTCGCAAAGGAAGAAACGGTGAGCATGGAAGACGTTGTCATCCGCGGGATCAGCATCGAGCGGAAGCAGGCGAAAGTGACGCTCGATGACGTGCCCGATCTCCCTGGTTCGGCGAGCCGTATATTCAGCGCGGTCGCAGCCGCAAACGTCATGGTCGATGTTATCGTGCAGAGCGCGTCCGACCGGAACACGACAGATCTTTCGTTTACGATCCACGAAGACGATCGCGGCCGCGTAGAAACACTACTCGCGCCGATCGTGAAGGAGATCGGCGCAAAACGCGTGATCTCTCACGGCGGCGTCGCAAAGCTCAGTGTGGTCGGGATTGGAATGCGCTCGCATTCGGGCGTGGCGGCGAAACTGTTCGACTGCCTCGGCAAGGGGCACATCAACATCGAGCTCATCTCCACTTCCGAGATCAAGATCACAGTCGTGATCGCCGAGAAAGATGCTGAGCGGGCAGCGCAGCTCACGCACGAGACGTTCGGCTTACACAAGTTCAACCCGCCAGCCCGCGCGGGTGCCACGGCTAAGTAGGACACCCGTGCGAACTGCGGTCGCTCGTGCTTACCGAGCGTACATCGAGCTCCTCGTCCGATCCGTCTGCGTTGTCGTCGTGCTCGTGGTCGTCTCCGCGGCACAGCCGACAAAGAAGATCGCGGTCAATCCGAGCATGATGAACGGGATGAGTTTGGTCAGTTTGGTCGTCATGCCCGCTAATTCGCGGATTCGCGGGAATTTGGTCGTTACGGATTTCTGATTTCGCCGACTGCCGGTGGATCCTCGCATTCCAGCAGAGGGATTTCGGAACATGGTTTTGACGTAAGATCGCAATTTGATGCCTCTATCCGAACGCTTAAGAACGTTCCGTTTCGGAGCGCGTTCGTTTCGTCGGACAGTTTCGAGTGCGGAGACAACTAACCCACGCAAGGCCGTTTCGATGCGATCGAGTTGCCAGCGCCGCTCGCTCTCTCCGGATTCACCGGCCCACGCGACCGCCTTCACGCCGTAAATCGCGGGACCAAGGCAATGGTCGGCCATGTGCGCGGTTGCGACGGCGTGACCGGCCGCTCGCGCGGCCGCAGTCGCCGGCCTTTCCTTCACATTGCACGCTGCGGCATGCGCTTCGACACCCGCCTTTCGAGCATCGCCCACCGAAATCTCCCCACGTGCCCATGCTCTCGCCGCATCAATCGCGCGGCGCGGTCGATCATCCGAGCTGTGCTCTTCGAAGAGCGGCAGGACGTGTTCAGCGCAATCCGCTGCCCACGCGGCCAGACGGTGATGCGTGGCCAACTCGAGTGGCCCACCGCGATGCACTGCAACAAAGCGACGGTCGCGCACGCAATTCAGCCGCCAATGGCGAATGCCGTGACACCTTTCCTGCTAAGCCTTTGCGGGAGGTTGCGATGCCATGTTCTCGCAATCCTGCGCGAATCGCTCAATGGCCGGACATTATCGTCGCTTCCGCTCCATGCGTGAACGCTTCCGTTTTCATCGCCTCATCGAGACGGTTCTTGTTCACGCCCTGACGGACGGCAATCCCTTTATCCTGCAGCCCCGGAGGACCTGCGATTTCGACCCAGCGGCCGTCGTTCTTTAAGACAGCCAGTTTTGTGCAGCCATAGTATTGCATCTGGTTTCCGCCGGCGCCGTCAAAGTGCGCAAAGGACAACGCCAGCGTGCCGTCCGCCGTTTGGTAGAGGAGTAAGTGCACAAGGACCGAGGAAGTAGTATTCGGATGCTCGATGGTGTAGTTGCCTGCGATCGTAACCTCCCGAGCGCGTTGCAGCGCAAGGTGGTTATTAGAAGCGTCTGGCTCGGAGCGAATCACGCGCAGTCCGCTAAGCCGCGTGCCGGAGAGATTGCCACGCACGACTACTAAGCCTTTTATCGGCGATACCTGTAACGTCTTGTAGAATTTCGGGCTAACCGCGCGTTGCAGGATGGAGGTAGGGATGACATCTACCTCGCCGATCGTGTGGCCGACAGCTTGCTGCGGAGCTGCGACGAGCGGACAAGCGAAGGAGAGTGAAAGAGCCAGGAAGATAAGCGGCTTCATGGCCGCATCATAGCGGCGGGTCTCGCAGACTAACAAGGACAAATCCCGTCGGCCTAATACGCTAGAGGTAACCACCTAAGAATCCCAGGATGACCACTGAGTAGTCGAAATTAGGGCCGTAACTACAAGCGCTCTCAGGAGCGGCGCTAGTACCGGATTCTAGCTTATCTTCACAGCCGGAATCATGGTTGTGACTGCTGGTCTTAAGATCGTAAACACGAGCTTGCCCAACAATACTTCGAACGGGGTGGACGATGAGCCGGCCGGTCCGGCGAATTCCGTCACCACCAGTTCCCGCCTGAATAGTATCGCGTGCTTACGCCTTCACGTAGGCGGCAAATCGCACTTCGCCATGCGGGAGGAACGTAAAGCTCCAGCCGTTCCGTTGCGCGATTGTCGCTATGTGCATGAACTGCTCGTGGGCGGTAAACTCCTCCGGGCACAAGTAGCGCAGTTCCTCACAACCCACAGTCGACCCGCCATTCTGATCGACCTCGAGGCGTATCTTTGCCACCTGCGCTGCAATCGCAGCGCGGTCATACATTTCGCCATCGTGTGCCTAACGAATGCTCTGGCGAGCAAATTCGTGCCTTATTCCGCCGTAAGCCAAATGACTACGGCTCCGCCCGTCGCTCCTTGCTTATGGCCGCTTCATGCCCGACTTCGAGGTCCTCGAGAGTAACATCGAGCCAACCCGCAGCTTCTTTCTTCTTCGAGAAGACCTTCACGTCGAGCGGCGAATTCTTCGTTACCGCGGCATGGGTCGCTGCGATACTAGCCGTTGTTTTACTTATGACGAAGACCGCCGATTTCACCGGCGTGCGCTTCGCGTAGAGGAGTCGCCGGTAGAGCGACACGCGAAAGATGTACTCGAACCTGAGATCAACGAGATCGATTCTCGACAGATCCGTATAGCGATTGAACGGCGTCTCCGCTTCGTCTTCCGCGTGTTCGAGCGCCGCGAGAAGGGCCTCCACCTGTGCTTCGTCCAGAACCCCACGCGGCTGCCAAATGAGGAGGCGAAGATCAGCCCGAAACGAGACGCCAGGTGGGAGCGGGAGCTCCATATTTCGACCCTATGTCTCCGCCGCAACTGCTCGCCATCGGACTTTTGTCCAATATTGCAGCAGGTATTCTCTTTGCGCCCGCAGGAGCTTCATTCCCTGCGCGTACCTCGACGCAAAAACCCCGCCTGGCTCTGCACCAGGCGGGGTTTGAATTACGTGATCGGCGCAGCCGCGCGGTGAGCCTGATCCGACCTATACCAGCTTACGCACTAGAGGCTTGCGCAGGCTCAGGCCGCGTTGCAGCGCGAAGAGCCCCGTCATTCCAGAACCGTTAGAAGCATGCTGCTGCCGGTGTCAGGCACGCTCGGTGTTGGCAATAGCGGCGCTCCTTCGAGGCTGCCATCGCTTACGCTGTTCCCGTTGTGTCGGTCGTCGATACTCACGATCCGAAAGCCACCGGATGGGTCAGGCAACGAGAACGTCCCGAGGTTGCCGCTGATCGTGCCGCTGCCGATGTAGGTGAAGCGGATGTTCGTGATCGCTGGGTTGTCGACAATCCCAAGGATGCCTGTTGCCGGCGTGTTCGTTAGGTTCGTCGTGATGGAAAACAAAGCTGGGTTCGCGATGAAGCCCGCAAGATTGATCGGGTTAAAACCAGCATCATATAGGGTAAGGAAGTCACCGGTGGACAGGAAGACGGCCGGGCCGGGACTCATATCGACCGTGTAGTTGATTACGCCGCCGGTATAGCCGCCGCCGCTGAAGTTCGTGGAGAAGATTCCGGCGTTCGCGCAAGGTAACGTCGCGACTAGCAACAGAGATGCAGCCAGCGCGGCTTGTAGGGTTTTCGTGGTTACGAGCATAGGAATTTGAATTAGGGTTGGTTACCGCCAGCGCAAGCTTGCGCGGTGCCACTGCGCCGCCGCCATTCCCGGAAGAAGTCGCAACCTGCTGCGTTTTCACCCGTTACCACCAAAAGATAGTTACATTCGCCCACGACTGTGTTGCCTGCCGCGGGAAAAAACGTAAGCTGTTCCGACGCGCGGCGGAATTGTGTAGAGGCCGCTGTCTTTCGCCGCGAATGCTACGCCCGCGCAGCCATGTTAACGCCGCGCGTCCGGCGTCAAGGGTCTTAGCCCGCAGCGATCGGCTAGCTCGCCGAGCGCTCCATCCGCCGCTGCGCGACTGCCACTCCGCCGACGGCCAGAGCTAGCAAGAGGATTGTGCTCCCCGTTTCCGGAACTGCCGGTGCCGCGGTGCCGGCAACGCTCCAGCCGAAATTTGCCGGCGGGTTACCACCGAAATTTTGGAATGCGCCGGCAGGATTGCTCCCGGTTGGCCCATTCGCCGTGCTTCGGAAGAAAACGTCTGCGCTGCTGCCGATCGTCGGAGGGTTAAATATGCCTTGCCCGAAATTGTTCAGCTGAGCCTGAGTGGCTGTCGAAGTTCCGCCATTGTCGAACATCATCCCGGCCCAAAGCGCTGCGTTTGCCGGGACGGTGAAGAGAGTCCCGCCGGGAGCGAAGGTAAAACTGCTCACCGAACTCCCGGTTAGTGTGACCGCATTAAAGGTGACCGAGAAAAGAAGCGCCCCCGGTCCGCCGCCGCTGCCATTATTCGCATAGAAGTTAACGATCGGCCGCGCGCTAACCGTAGTCGCGTTAAAGTTCGCCACCGTGAATTGGAACCTCGTAACCGCCGCGCCGGCTCCTGCGGCGATCAGGTTGAGATCATCCGCCACCAGCGGCGTGATAAACGTGCCCGATCCGGTAGCGCCTGACGCCTGCGGCGAGTACGCTTGACCGGTAAAAGTGGTGAGATTGCTGTAGAAGGTCGTTTGCGCGTGAAGCGACGCGCAGACGAGTAAGGCAGCCGCGAAGACAAAAGGCCTGGTGAGTGACGCGAGGGTTGAGTGGGGGAATCGTGTTTTCATAGGCCGGAATGGATTTCGATGAAGCCGCTTGGATAGGTGTATCCAGAACGACGCGACCAGCTAAGCGGATGCCGTGCCACGGTTCCGCGGACGGAGTCTGAGTCTCTGCTGAAATATTGGCAGGAATGTAACTTATGCCTGTAAATATCGTTATCGCGTGCATTAAAGGGGCGCGTGTGCATGCAAAATCTGTAAGAATTCCCGACGCATGACGAGAGTCGTGCCGCGAGTAACCGGGCGCCGCGAGCGCTTACCTGAAGTAGATGTGCACCGCGACTCCTAGAAGCGCGACCGCGATCAGTAACGCCAGGATCCAACTGCGCGGGACGCGCGGCTCGAGGACCGCTTGATCATGACGCTTCGGGTTGTAGTGCACGTCGATGTCACTGCCAGTCGGATAACGCTGCACAATCTTCTCCGCGAACTCGGGCACCGCGCGATTCCATCCCCGACTCTGCGCGATCTGATCGCCGCGAAACCGCTTTCCGTCTACTTCATACTCGTAGCGCACCACAGGGCGGTAGAGCGTCATTCGAGCGGGCGAAGAAGCGAAGGTGCCGGACGATCCCGCGCTTTGCCGATATCCCTCAACCTTGGATTCAAGCACGCTCCCCTTTGCGACTGGCCAGCTCTTCATCGAAATGGCCTCACGTAGCGCCGCGATCATGATCGCGATGATCAGCAAAGCAAAACCGCCACATACCAACGCCGGTAGAGGGTCGCCGGACGAGCCGAGCAGATGGTACGGGCTCGCGCCTAATAGGACTGCACCACGCATGGCAGACGGAACATCTTAGACTTCCACGACAACTTGGGAACGTGGAAAAGCACGGCTCGAGTTCGCGCCGGCGATACCAGGATTCACAGACTGCCGCCTCCTACGTCCGTAGCTCGTTCCGGAGGCGATTCTCAGGTTATGCTATTAATGATCGCCATTCTTCTACTGTTGTTCTGGGTCGGTGGCCTCGCATTTCACGTCGCCGGCGGCCTCATTCACATCTTGATCGTCATCGCCGTCGTCATGGCCATTCTCCATTTTGTCCGCGGTCGAGCGGCCTAGGCTGAACAAACCTCCGCGGTGAACGGCAAAGCCATTTGCCAATGATGTAGCGTGCGGACCGACTCGATTGAGAGTCGGGAGAACCGGCGCTCACGATAAATTAGCAACAACAACGGAGGATCACATGACTGACGAAAATATGTTTCAAGGCGGCGGAACGTCTGCGGCGCAAGACGACCTGCAGCGCGCCCGGAGACAGGCGCAGAGCGCAGCCGGCGATTTGCAATCAGCCGGCGCTGCGATGGCAGAAGATTACCGGGACAAAGCCGGGGAGGCGTGGGACCACGCGAAATCGCAGGCCCGCACCTGGCAGCAAGACGCCGAAGATTACGTGCGCCAAAATCCGATGAAGGCCGTCCTGACGGTGCTAGGCGTCGGATTCATCCTGGGGGCGATCTCGCGGCGCTAAGCTACCTAGTCTCGACGACTGCGTTGCGCTGACGCACCGCGTGTAGAGGCGGCTAACGCCTTCCTTACCTGATTTCCGTACCCCTCGCTGCGTCCCAG
>JBJMWV010000020.1:0-5326 GCA_045809985.1 Chthoniobacterales bacterium
ATGCGGCGCGCGGTCTCCTCCGCTTCGTTGAGCTCACGCCCTTCACGTTCCGCGCGCTTCGCCTTCAACATGTCGAGCTTGCGCATCGTCGCCGGCGTCACCTCATAGGCTTTGCCGTGCGGCAAAAGGAAATTGCGCGCGTAGCCGCGCTTCACTTTCACCACATCCGCTTCTGCGCCGAGGCCGGGGATGTTTTCCGTCAGAATAATTTGAGTCGAAGGCATAGCTTACAGGCCGATGAGTTCGTCATCAGCGGGAAAGGGAATCGACAGTAAAACCGACCGCCCATGTGTCAAGCGGCATCGCCCTTTCGCGCGAATGAGCAAATCGCTGCGGTAAAGCTCAGCCGGATCAACCGCTGGCCGCAGGTAACAGCATCACGTCGGCAGAACACGCCGCGCCGCTTGCGTGCGCAGTTACTTTAAAGGAGAGCGAGCTTCGGGCGCCGCGCCACTTCAGCAGACGTCTGAAATCTCGGGGCGGACCTTACCGATCGCGCGGTTGATGACCGCGAGGAGTTCTCGCACATCGAAGGGCTTCGTTACGTAGGCTTCGGCGCCGTCTTTCTTGTAACGCTCCGCTTGGTGGGGCGTCGCGTCCGCGCTCACGATGATCACTGGAATCGATTTCGTCCGGTTGTCGCTAGCGAGGCGTTGGAGAACATCACCGCCGCTGATATCCGGCAGATGGAGATCGCAAAGAACAATGTCGGGCCGATGTTTGAAGGCGAGTTCGAGGCCAATACCGCCCTGCATCGCTTCCATAAATCGCACGTTTGTGCGCGAGGCGAAGAGGCTCGCCAGAAGCTGGACGTTCGAAAGATTATCTTCGATGTAGAGAATCGTGATCTGCTCGGAATCCAATCTCGAGCTCTCCGGTTCCGTGGTCAGTTCTTCAACCGCTAGCGTGGAGGGATCGTTCGCGGCGCGGAGGTTGAGCGAAAATGTGCTGCCGACGCCGACCTGGCTTTTGGCCGTAATTTCACCGCCCATGATCTCGATTAAGCCCTTCGACAAGGCGAGGCCGAGCCCCGTCCCTTCGATCTTAGATTTCTCTGCGCCGAGCCGATCAAACGGCGTAAAGAGTCGCTCGAGTTTTGTGGTCGCGATGCCGAGACCGGTGTCGATGATTTCAACGCAAATTTGACCTTCGCCACCGCTTTCGTTCGCTGGCTTCGCCTGCACGCGCACTTCGCCAGCATGGCGGTTATACTTGATCGCGTTCGAGAGCAGATTGAGGAAGATCTGCTTCAAGCGCTGACGGTCCGCCAGAACGAAGAGCTTCGGCTCAGGGTCAATTCCGTTGACGATTCGAATGCTCTGACCGGTCGCGAGCGGCGCGACTAAGGTCATCAACTCCACGAGCAAGTCGTGCAGATCGACGGGTTCGATCGACAGATCCAAGCGACCCGCTTCGATGCGTGAGATGTCGAGAACCTCGTTGATCAGGTCGAGTAAATGCCGTCCGCCACTCAAAATGTGAGCAACAGAGGAGAGCTGATTTTTGCTCAGCTGCTCCATCTCCAGAAGCTGACCGAAGCCGAGAATCGCATTGAGCGGAGTCCGTAGCTCATGGCTCATGCGCGAGAGGAAATCACTCTTCGCATGATTCGCCGACTCGGCTTGTTGCCTCGCCGCTTCGACGATCTCTTCCGCTTCTTTGCGGCCGGTAATGTCGGTGGCGATCACCGCGGTGCGGTAATATTCACCGGCTTCATTTTGAATCGAGAAGCCACGATCCCTGATCCAGCGGATCGTGCCATCGGGTCGGATGACACGATACTCCACGTCGTATTTGCCAGGCAGCTCACCCGCTCTGATCGCCTGTTTTACGCGAACCTGATCTTCCGGATGGACGGCTTCGAGCCACTGCCAGCGGTTCGCGTAAAAGCCCTCACGCGAAAGTCCCCACGTCGTTTCATACGCGTGGTTCACATACAAGAGCTTCTGGTCTTCGTTCGACGACATGAAAAATACGTCGTCCACGTGCTCGGCCATCTGTCGGAATTGTTCTTCGCTGTCGCGCAACTGTCGTTCCCGCTCCGCGAGCATTTCCGCACCGGTGAGCACGCCGCGCTCTACCTGACCGATTTCGTCCTCGCTCTCAGGAACGTCGAGCAGCGGAATGTGCTGCGCCAGCCGGCGCGTATTCTCGCCGACGTGTTTGACGCGCCGAACGATACTGTTGGTCAAGAGCAAGATGGCAACCCATCCGGTGCCCAGAGCCAGGACAACGACGCCGCCGATTTCGCGGTGTTGCACAGCAAGGGCCTGCATCGATTCCCGCTGCTTCGACTCCATCGCGACATCATCCTCACTGCGCAACTCGTCGAGCTGCCGGCGGACCGAGTCGATATCCACTTTGGCCTCTTCTAAGAGCTTTTGAGTTTCCTCGGGAGACGGCCGCGAGTTGATCAACCGTCCGAACGTCTCCACAATGTGGTTTAGAACCGGCTCCAAGGCCGAGATCATCGCAGGCCGCCCGAGCTCCTCCTTGAGCAGACCGCGCAGGCGGGTCAGATGAAGAGCTGAATCTTCGCGGGCCTCGAGATAGGGGCGCAAATGCTCCTGGTGGCCGGTCGCGAGATAATCCCGCACGCCAATTTCAGCATCGAGCAGATTGTTAAGGATGATCCGCGTCTCTTTGCGGATCTTCATGGTGTGCGTCAGCCAGTCCTGCTGCGCCTCCTCCTGTTTGTTTTCGCTCGAAACAAAAATGCTCAGGGCCACGAGCAGAATAGCGATCGGCACAGCGACCATCGCGAGGGCCTTGAGCCGGAGAGGAAGGTTAAGCCATAGCTTGGCTGGATTCATATGTCGTAAAGGTTTGGTCTAAGCTCGCGCTTCCCGGGAACACTCCAGCAGCCGCGCATATTATGTCGGTGACGTAGCAACCGCCGCGCCACCAGTCGGTCGACCTTAACTAGCAACGAGAAGACTTCGCGCGAATGGGGCCGGTGACGAAGACACCAGCTAGGCGGGAAGCCCGCGAATAGAGACGAAGGTTCCGGGACGTCTGGATCCTTTCCGTCTCTCCGCAGCCCTGCGGAAAACTTCAGCTTTTCTGCGCGACTAAACCATCCCGAGCTTCATCCGCCCGGCTTCGCTGATCATGTTCTGGTTCCACGGCGGGTCCCAGACGAGATCGACCTGCGCTTCATCCACGCCATCGATGCTCATGATTTTGCTCTGCGCGTCATGGGCGATAGCGGGCCCCATTCCGCAACCCGGCGCGGTCAACGTCATCTTCACGTCGACTTTGGTGCCGCCGTTTTCGCCCTTCGAAAGGTGGCAGTCGTAGACGAGGCCGAGGTCAACGATGTTAACCGGAATCTCCGGGTCGTAGCATTGACGGAGCATGTCCCACACGGCTTTCTCATCGATTTCGCCATTCGCAGCCGAGGCTGTTTCGGTGCTGCCGTTTGTCTGCGGCTTCTCGATGCCGAGCGCGTCGAGATCCTTCTCGGCGATGCGCGCGAGACCTTGATAGGTCGCGATCGTGTAACTGCCGCCGAGCGTCTGTGTGATGACGCCCTGCGTTCCGGCAGGAATCGTTGTCTTCTGTCCGCTCGGGATCTGGATTGCTTCCGTGTCGCGGCTCAAGGTGAATTCAGTGTTCTCGTACATGGGCGTCTATTTGTTCATCACGATCTTCACTTTCCCGCTGGTGCTGGCGGAAAGCTGATCGAGCAGAGTGGGGGACTTAGATTCGCTAGGCGCGGTCGCGGATTGCTCGCCGCTCAAGGCATTGCGCAACGCACCTTCGACGAGCTGCGCGCAATGAATGCGAACGGGCGGCAACGCGCCGAGCGGCGCGGCGAGTTCTTCCCCGGACATTGTCTTTGCTTCGTCGATTGTTTTGCCCGCGAGCAACTCGGTCGCGACACTCGCCACCGCGATTGCCGTCTGGCAGCCGAAGGACTGAAAGCTCGCGCGATCGATGATCTTCCGGCCGTTCTCTTCCTTGAACTTGATCCACATCCGCAGCATGTCGCCGCAATCCGGACTGCCGACTGTGCCAACGGCGTCGGCGTTCTCCATCTCGCCGAGATTGCGCGGGTTTTTCACCGCGGCTTCGATTTTCGCCTCAAGATTCTCGCCGCTCATTCGACCTCCAGGTTGTAGCGCGGCAATGACGGATCTGCTTCTGCGCTATAGGCGTCAATTCCACCACGCAAGCTCTTGACGTTGGTGAAGTCGTGGCCTTGGAAATATGCGGCCGCATCGAGGCTGCGCGTGCCTTGGTGATCGTAGACCACGAACAGATCGTCGCGCGACCAGTTCGCCATTATGTGCTGCGTCAGCTCTTGCGTGAAGAGTTCCGCGCCGGGCAAGCGCACCGCGTCGAATTCTTCGCGCGTCCGCACATCGAGCAGATTGATGTTTTTGCCTAACGAGAGTTGCTCTCGCAGCTCGGCCGGCTCGATCTGCATCGCGCGATCAGCGGCATCGCTCGCGATGATGTGCTCGATCGCTTCATCAACATCGACGTTCTCATTACGCGCGCAAACGCCGGCGAGCGTCTCATCCGGACTGAATCCGCAGCTGCTGCACCCGCCGATGTGATACTTCCGGAACATCACGCGCTGTGCGCCCGGGAACTGCTCGAGCAGTTCCCGCATCGTGATGTTCGGATCGATTGCGGCGACAGAATTCATCTGCCGCAAAAGTACGGCGAATACGCTGAACTACAACTGCGCGGGGTTGGCGAGCAGCTCGACGATTCGCTTGAGCAGGCGGCCAGCGCCGCCGCCGTCGAGGCTGCGATGATCGAAGCTCAGCGTCAGCTCGGCTTGTGTTGTCGGGAGGAATTGCTGCTGTTCGTCGCTCCACGTCGGCGCCTTCTTGCCCGCGCCGAGTCCGAGCATCAGCGTTTGGTCGGGCAGGGGAATCGGCGTGCCCCAATCGAGTCCAAACGTGCCGAAGTTTGAAACGGAGGCGATACCGCCCGCGGTCATGTCGGCGCTGATCCGACGACGCCGGGCGAGATCGACCAGCTCGGTGTAACGACTTGTTAGGTCGGCAAGTGAAGTTTTGTCGGCGTTGCGAACGACGGGCACCATGATGCCTTCGCCGGCTTCGACCGCGACGCCGATGTCGATCGATTCGGAACGCACTGCCTTTCCGCCGATCAAACGGGCGGCGGCGTTTGGCTGTTCGGCAAGCGCGAGTGCGAGCGCGCGCAGGACGTAGAGCGCGGGACCAGGTTTTGGATCGCGCTTCTTGCGATCCTCGAGCACCGGATCGAGACAAACCGAAACACCGACGGTTGCGAGCGGACGAGTCCAGCTGCGTCGCATCGCATCGGCCACACCGGTACGAATGGC
>JBJMWV010000021.1:0-4070 GCA_045809985.1 Chthoniobacterales bacterium
CGAGATGAACAACGAGATCACCTTCGTTCAGCTCACTGAAATCGATCTGAACGCGATTTCGTCCGAGCTTCTCCGCGCGCTGCAAACGCCGCCGGCCGTGCGTGGTCGAGCGCCCGAACAGTTCGGCGCCAGATAAGACAACGAGATTGCCCGCTGGAAATGTGAAGCCGCGGGCGACTGTGCCTTCGAGCAGCTCAACGCCATCGAGCGCGCCGTTCGCAGCCGACATGATTTCCCGGAAGCGCTCGATCTCGCCTTCCGTCTGGAAGTAGATGACGACGCGCGCCTCTTCGCTCTTCCACTGAGTGAGACGCGACGCGAACTGCGCTCGTTTCGCCTCCGCAATCATGAAGTCGCCGACTGCGAAATCTCCGACCTCCGCGTCCAGAAACGCTCCGGCAAAATTCTCGACGCCCTCCTCGATCGATCCTTCGCTGACCAGAACTCGGATGTTTAACGCATTCGAGTCCTCTTTCTCTCCTGGCTCGATCTCGATCAGGATGTGGTCGCGCGCGATGTAGTCGCGCACCGTCGCCGCCTGCTCGTCCGGCGCGCCCAACAAGATGTCGACCGACTGCAGATTGCGGACGGACGTCTGCGTATCAACGTCGAACTCGCGCAGCGACTCGAGCTCGTCGTCGAAGAACTCTGCACGCACCGGAAGCTGCGCCTGCCAGGAGTAGAGATCGAGAATTCCACCACGTACCGCGAACTGCCCGCGCGTCGTCACTTGTGCGACGCGCTCGTAACCGGCTTTGCCTAACGAATCCAGGAGCCGCTCCATCGATTCGTTGCGGCCGCGCTTCAGGCGCAGCGTCGAAGAACTCAGCGCGTTCTTCTTTGGCGCAGCTTGATCGAGCGATGCGCGCGTCGCGACGATCACGTGCGGTCCTTTGTCGCACGAGACGCGCTTCAGCAGATCGAGTCGCTCGGCCGCGATCTCGGGATCGGGGAGAATGTTTTCAACTGCGGCGAACTCCGCTTCCGGAAGAAACAATGCGCCGGGCGTCCAGTTCAGGAGCGATTCGTAAAGAAGCTCCTGCGCGCGAACTGTCGGGCACAAAACCCACAACGTCTGCGCAACTTCACGCGCGAGCGTCGCGACGAGAAACGGCTGCGCCGCTTCCGTGACATGCGAAAGCGGGACCGGAAACTTCGCGTTCGTGATGGCGCGAAGCTTGGCCGCAATCGGTTCTGCATCGCTAACGCGAGCCAGGAGCTCCGCGTGCGCGGAATCTTGCACCGGCAACCGTTCGCCGACTCCGCGAGAACTTCAACGGCTCGGCGCCGGCGCGGGTTCGCGCTTCTCGTTCGAGCTGATCAGAGTGCTAACCGTGCCGTCCGGCGCGATCTTGCGAATCGCGTAGTTGCCGAAGTCCGCGACGTAGATGTTTCCGCTCGCATCGGCTTTTACCGCCGCGGGAATGGCGAAGCGCGCGCGGGGTCCCGGACCGTCCGCGTTTCCAACGTTACCGGCGACGCCGGCAATTGTGCTCACGCCACCATCGGGCGCGATCTTGCGAATCGTGTGGTTCGAAGTGTCGGCGACAAAAACGTTACCGCTCTGATCGATCGCGACGTCGTAGGGCGCGGAAAAACGCGCGGACGTTCCCATTCCATCATTGCTGCCGGGGCTGCCTGCCTGACCACCGATTGTCGTGACCACGCCTTCGGGTGTGATCTTGCGGATCGTGTGATTCCCAAAATCGGCCGCGTAAACATTCCCCGTGCGATCGACTGCGACGCCATGCGCCTGATTGAAGCGTGCGCTCGCGCCTCGACCGTCAGCGCTTCCCGCTTCGCCAGCTTCGCCTGCGAGCGTGCTCACCACTCCGGCGGCGGTGATCTTGCGGATCGTCTGATTCCCGATGTCTGCGACGTAAACATTGCCTGCCAGGTCTACCGCGAGGCCGGTCGGGAATCGGAATGTCGCGGCGCTCGCGGGTCCGTCTTCATGGCCAGGTTGATGTGTTTGACCGGCGAACGTGCTGACCACGCCCGCAGGTGTGATTTTGCGGATCGCGTGGTTGTTGCAATCGGCAACATACAAACTGCCGTCGGGTCCAGTCGCCACATCGGCCGGATTATCGAATCGCGCCGCCGTGCCGACGCCGTCTGCATTTCCAGCATTGCCGCGCGCGCCCGCGAAATCCCTCGCGACACCTTCGGAAGAGATTTCGCAGATTGTGTGATTTGGAAAATCGGCTGCATAAACAATCCCGTCTGCGCCGACCGCTACACCTGTCGGGCGTATCACTCCTCCGGTCGTAGCGACAGTCCGCGCAGCAGCAACTTCATCGCACGCGTAGCCTCCTTGCTCGCCCTTGCGACAAAGATCCGGCGGTCCAGTTCGGTCCCAGAATTCCGCGAGCCCAGTCCGTTGTGCGAAGGCGGCGAACTGCGGTGATGTCCGCGCGTTGCGACTCGCTGCGGTCCAGAGTGACGCCAGCAGCACCGTGTCGTTTCGCGTCGGCTTGTCCTGCGCTACGCTGAGTGCACGCTCCGGTTGGCCGAGCCAGATGAGCGCGAGCGGGATCGCGCCGGAAAGATAGGTGGGTCGCGTTCCGAGATACCGTTCGATCGCGGCGATCGCTTCTCCGCGCTGCGTTTCGTCGCCGACCGTGGCGGCGGCAATCACGCGCGAAGTTCGCGGCGGCAAATCGCTCACGAAAGTTTCGAGGCCACGAGAAAGCCAATCGACGACGCCTGCGTTGTCTCCACGCGCGAGCGCGATATGCGCGAAGGCGAGTCCGACGAAGTTGAGTCCCGCATCCGCGGCCTGGCGGATCGAGCGTTCCGCCTCGTCAATCTCGCCGAGCTGAAGATGCGTCCAGCCCCGCCACAAGAGCGCGTTCGGCAGCACCGGATCTCGCGCCAGCAGCTTGTCGAGCACCTCAGCGCTCGCTTTCGCGTAGCCGGTCGAGCTTAACAGCGTTCCCAGCCACAGGTTCGTCGCCGCGTCATCCGGATCCAGCTCGAGCGCACGCGCATAGGCGGCGCGTGCTTCGCTGAAATGTCGCTGCGTAAACAGCGCCTGCCCGACTGCGGCATGCGGCTCCGCGAGCGACGGATCGAGCTCACTCGCGAGATGCGCTTCGCGCGTGAGCAAGTCGCTCGCATTTTCGTCGAGCTGGACGTCGTACTGCGGCGCGATCGAGGCGAGTGAGGCGAGGCGCGCATGTGCTCGGGCAAACTTCGGATCGAGTCGCACGGCTTCACGCAGTTGTCCGATGGCATCGAGAAAATGCGCACCGTCGCGGCGGTTGAAAACAGCGGTCGCCTGAAGATAAAGCGCGTACGCATCCGAGCTGGTCGTAGCCGTTTTGACGAGGCGCGATTTCTGTTCGCCTTGCAGCACAACCTGCAATTGGTTGGTGATCGCGCGCGCGATTCGCTCCTGCAGACTGAAGACGTCGCGCAGATCGCCATCGTAGGTCTCGGACCAAAGATGAAAACCGTCCGAAGCCTGAATCAATTGGGCGGTGATCCGCACACGATCGCCCTGTTTACGCACGGAACCTTCGAGAATGTGCGCGACACCGAGAGTGGCGGCGACCTTGCGCAGATCGTTGTCCCTGCCGCGGAAGGAAAACGACGAGCTCCGGCCCGCGACCTTCAAGTCCTTCACGTGCGCGAGCGCATTCAGAATCTCCTCCGACATTCCATCGGAGAAATACTGCTGGTCCTGTTCCGCGCTCAGGTCGGCAAATGGCAGCACGGCAATCGACTTGAGCGGCGATTCGTTAGGCACTGTCTCGCGCGAATGAGTGCGCAGAAACGCGGCAACTCCGATCGCCGCAGCAATCATGAGCGCAGCAGCCGCAAGCCAAAATCCGCGACCCGCACGCGAGACGCGTTTGCGATTAACTGCGCGCAATGCTGCGAGCAGATCTTCGCAGGTCTGAAAACGCTCCACCGGATCTTTGTGCAGGCATCGTTCGACGATCTCCTGCAGGTCTGGTGGCGCGCCGCTTTCGTCGAGCGGCTCTGGTTCCTTAGCGAGCACCGCAGCTTTCACGTCGAGCGGAGTCGCACCGTCGAAAGGCGCGCGCGTCGTTAGCATTTCGTAA
>JBJMWV010000022.1:0-5191 GCA_045809985.1 Chthoniobacterales bacterium
ACGACTTCTCGCGAGCGCGTCGTGCTTTTCATCCCTCGCTAAGCGGCCAGCGCGGCATTGATCTCGTCGCGTGTCAGTACGCGATAACGAATCGCCGCGCGCACATTGCGCTCGAGAAGCGCTGCTTCAATACCGTTCTGCTTCGCCCGTTCCGCTTCAATTGCCGGCCGCTCGGGCAACTCGCGCGCGCCGTTCTCACCCAACGCCATGTTGCCGACGGTCCATGCACTCACCGCGGTTCGCAGCGCCGTGTTCAGCGATGCCGTGGCATCGTGTTCCTGTTTCAGGAACGACTCCATCAGACCCGCCGATTCACTCGTTCCGCTCAAGACGCCGAAGTCCTGCCGCGCGTCGGAATTGTTCCCGCCGTTCGTCGCGATCGCGCCGTCGTATTCGATGCGCATGATCAGATCAGTCGCCGGCGAATCGCCGATCTCCGCGAACAGCATGCGCGCGAGAAATGGCGCGCCATAGATCTGCTCAAACGCCGACTTCAACATCGGACTGAGCGAGTAGTAGGCGAGTCGACGCAATGAAACATCCGCCGCGGAACGGGTGAAGCCTTCCGTGCTCGCGAGCTCAATCGCCGCCATCCGCAGCCGCTCGATGTCACCCGGATGGCCGATCGCCCCCATCGCGATCCGGTCGTAGATCTCGAATAGCTTCTGTCGCGTTGTGCCGAGCGTGACGAACACGATTCCCTCTGCACAGCCGACCGCCGCGATCGGACTGCCGCCCGCGAGCTGCGTCTCGATGTATTCTCGACGATTCGCGACCGCCTCAACCCAGCGATACGGCTCCTCGATCATCGCGCCACCACTCCGCGTCGGAACAAATCAGCAATCTGCTGATCGGATAGCGTCGTGATTCCCTCGCGCGCGACCACCTTCATCAGTGGAAAGATCTTTTCACTGCGATCGACTCCGCCGGTTGCCGTGTCGGACTCGGCCGCAGTATCGAGCGCGCGCAACGCGATCGTCACCGCCTCATCCTGCTCGAGTTCCGCCAGCGGTTTCGCGCCCCAGTTATTCTCGTAATAGAGGACGCCGCGGACCGCGGGCGATCCCGAGCCGGTCGCGGCGTAATCCGTCACTTCGAAATTCGCGCCCATCGCATCGTAGAAGTAGAGCCGCGCCGATGGCTGCGCGCTCGCATCGTAGGTTGCGAAGATCGGCACTACGACGCCGACGCCCTGCATGACAAAGCCGAAATTGTCGCGCAGCAGTTTCGACAGCGCGCGCACTTTCCCGTCTACGCTCATCTCCTGCAGTTGTGTGCGCCGGAAGAATTGAAACGAATGCTCGAGCACACGCGCCATTTCCCACGCGGTTGCTGGCACGCCTGCGATTGCCATGATTGAATGCCGATCGATCTCCAGCACCTTGTCCGCGCGATCGTAGACTACGGTGTTTCCCGCGGTCGCGCGCCGATCTCCCGCGACGAGCACACCGCCTTTGAACTTGAAGGCAAGAATGGTCGTCGCCTGTGTCTGCGGCACAGAGAACTCGTTAGGCGAACTACTCGTGACGCCACTTGGCGCTTGCGCGAGCAAGCCGCGTCGCCGCAAAAGCCCGACGAAATCATCGGCCACACCTAACGAGTAATCAGCCGCCACGGCGGGCGCCTGTATCATTGCCCGGTACGCTGCCGATATCGCTTCGATTGATTCGGATCAACCTTGCGCATCTTCTTCAGCAGATCGCGCGTATCCGGGCGCGAAATGTCTGGCGCCTTCGGCCCACCATCGTCGCCACCCTGCTTCGGACCCCACGGCACCGTCGGCTTCTCGAGACGCTCTGGCATGCAGAAAGCGTACGAACAATTGCCGCGAAACGCAACTGGTCACCCGCCTGGCGCACGTGCTTGCCTCGCTCTCCGCGAGATGCAAACGTGCCGCGATGAAGCCGTTCCTCCTGCCGCTCTGCACGTTCACGATCGCGCTGAGCTGCGTCTCAGTTTTCGGTCAAACGCCGGATTCCGGGAGCGACAAAACGAACGCGCAGCTCGAAACGCTCCTCAAGAAGATCGACGAGCAAAACACCAAGATCGACGCGCTCTCGCAGCAGATCCTGAAGCTGCAGGAGCAAGTCGCCAATCAGCGGCCCGGCGTGATGATCGGCGAAGCGACGCCAGCACCCGCGACCCCGACGGGCAACAGCGCGAGCGCCTCCACTTCGCCCGCAACACAGGCGGGAAATGCACACGTAGTTGCAAAAGGTGAGACGCTCACCTCGATCGCCAAAGCCCACAAAGTCGGCGTGCAGGACCTGCAGAAGTTCAACCACATCGAGAACGATCGGGCTTTGCAGATTGGCCAGACGATCATGATTCCGCCGGCGGGCAGTTCGCCCGCTCCCTCATCTTCGCCTAACGAGTGATGGAGAACGCTGCGGGTCAGCAGTGGTTCCTCCGCAAGTACGAAGACGGCACTGTCTTCGGGCCGCTCAGTTTTGACCAGCTCTCGCAGTGGGCCACCTCCGCGCAGGTCGCACCCCATGATTCTGTCTCAACTGATCAGAGCAATTGGATGAAGGCGCCGATGCTGCCCGAGCTCGGAATGGATTGGATCGTGGAGGTGACGAGCGAGCGTCTCTACGGACCGACGACGCTCGGCGCGATCCGCGAGTTTCTCCGGCTGGGTGAGATCGACGAAAACACTTCTGTGATCAATGCATGCGACGCGACGCGCTATCACGTGCGCGATCTCGCCGAGGATCTCGCTGCGTTGCCGCCGGAGCCGGCCGAGCAGATCACCGCAGGTCCCGCTTCGGCGGGAATAGCGGTCGCGGTCGAAGATCGCATTCGCGAACTCGAGCAGGCATTGCGCGAAGAACGCCGCGCGGTTGAAGAATCAGAAGCGCGCTATCGCGAGCTCGAAGAGAAGTACAACAATCTGCTGAATCTCGCCGCCGCGTCGAAAGTCTGACGACTCGTTAGACCTCCGCCGCAAGTTTCTCGACATCGCTTTCTTTCTCGCCGTCGAGAATGCTCTGCTCCCAGAGCCGCGCGTATTTCCCGCCAAGCTCGATTAGCTCAGCGTGCGTCCCACGTTCGATGATGCGGCCGCGTTCAAGGACGAGAATCTGATCAGCACGCAGGATGGTCGAAAGCCGATGCGCGATGACGAAGCAGGTCCGGTGAAACATCAAATGCTCAAGCGCCTCCTGGATTAATCGCTCCGTCGTTGTGTCCACGCTCGCGGTCGCTTCGTCGAGAATCAGGATCGGCGGGTCCTTCAGCAGCGCGCGCGCGATTGAGAGCCGCTGCTTTTCGCCCACGCTCAACTTCACGCCGCGCTCACCAACCACGCTGCTCAAGCCATCCGGCAGGCGATCGATAAAGACGCGCGCGTTTGCCGCTTCTGCTGCGCGGAGGAGTTCTTCATCCGTCGCTTCAGGTTTCCCCATGAGCAGGTTCTCGCGAATCGTGCCGTTAAAGAGAAAGCTCTCCTGCGTGACCAGGCCGACCATCTCGCGCAAAGCGCGGACGCCGTAGCTGCGGATAGGGTTGCCATCGATGCGGATCTCGCCCGAGGTGAACTCGTAGAAGCGCGCGAGCAGATTCACCAGCGTCGACTTTCCGGCACCGGTTGTTCCGACAAGCGCAATCGTTTCGCCCGGCCGCGCGTGCAGTGAGATATGACTGAGCGCCGCCTGCCCCTCGGCGTAGCTGAAGTTCACGTCGTCATAGACGATGTCGCCGGCGATCTTCGGCACCGGCGCGTCGTTCCGCAGTCCCGGCTCCTCTGGTTCATCCAGGATCTCGAACACTCGCTCGCCTGCAGCGCGGCCGGCCTGCACCAATTGGTTGAGCTGATGCAAACGCGTGACCGGCTCGTAGAGAAAACGGACCAGAGTGAGGAAGGCAACCAGCTCACCGATCTGCATTCGGCCATGGATGACAGCGCTGCCACCGAACCCGATCGCCAGCACCATGCCTAACGAGTTCAGGAAATCCATCGACGGGCTGTAGAGCGCCCATGCGCGCATGATGCGCAACGACGCGCTGCGGAGCGCATCGCTCGCACGATTGAAGCGGGCGTGCTCTTGCTCCTCGCGCACGAAGGATTTGATCTGACGAATCCCGGCAAGATCATCGAGCAAGAGCGCATTCAACGCGGAAGCGGCGCGACGTTGCGGACGATAGCGATGCGCCGCGGTCAGTGTATAGGTGAGCGCTCCGCCAACGAGGAACGGCACCGGTGCGAGTGCGCACCACGCGAGCGGTGCGTTTAGGTAAAACATCGCGCCGACGACGATCGCGACCTGCAGAATCGCAACGACGCCCTGCTCGATCCCGTCGATCAGCACACGCTCGACCGAGTTCACATCCTCAACCACGCGCGTGATCAAATCGCCCGTCGCGCGATTATCGAACCAGCGCAGCGGCAGCAGCTCGATGTGATAAAAAAGATCGCTGCGCAGATCGAAAATCACGCGCTGCTCGAAGCTGTTGTTGAGCAGAATGCGCAGCCCGTTGAGCAGGTCCTGGAGGAAGAACGCGAGGAGCGCGATGAGCACCGCGGGCAGCAAGAGCTCTGGCCGATTCCCGCGGATGACGTCGTCGATGATGAACTTCGTCACCGCGGGAAAGACGACGATCATGAGCGTGCCCACGATCGCGCAGCCGAGCGTGCCCACGGCCATCCATGGGTAACGCTTCAGGTAAGCAAAAACGCGCCAGACGGTTCTCATTTGCCGGACAAAATCCGCGACGCGCGCCGACAGTGCAACATGCTAGGGTTACGCCGATGACCATTCGGCAGATGTTCATTTCGTCCGGCCACAACTACTTTGGCCATCACAGCCGCGCGGCGGACGATTACCCGCTCGTTGAGGTCGACCGAGTCGAATGCGTCGCCGGCCACGGAATTCGCGGTGATCGCTTCTACGACTACAAGGATGATTACAAAGGGCAGATCACCTTCTTCGCGCAGGAAGCGTGGGAGCGCCTTTGCGCACAATTTCCGGACGTGCAGAAATCGCCCGGTATCTTGCGGCGGAACGTGATCGTCTCCGGCGTCGATCTGAACGCGTTGATCGGCGAGGAGTTTGAACTGCAGGGCGTGCGCTTCCGCGGCGCGGCACACTGCAAGCCGTGCTACTGGCTCGATCAGGCTTTCGCACCGGGCGCGGAGAGCGCGCTCGCGGGCAATGGCGGACTACGCGCGAAGATCCTGACGGACGGTTGC
>JBJMWV010000023.1:0-4524 GCA_045809985.1 Chthoniobacterales bacterium
AGCAAGGCTGGAGCATGGCTGGGGACGATCGTGGCGATGCTCGTTGTGTTTTTGCTCGCGCTCGCCTGCGGCATCTTTTTTCGCTGGCCACAAACGCTCGCGCAGAAGGCTACGCGGCCTGAGTTCCAGCTGCCGTCAGCGCTCGACCTCGCGTCATTACCAGCGGCCGCGCGTTTCGATTTTCCGCTCGGCAGCGAGAACGGAGCGTTCGCTTACAACGCGCAGCCGTTCACGGAGAATCGCCATCTCGGCGATGACTTGAACGGCATCGGCGGCGAGAACAGCGATCTCGGCGATCCGGTCTTCGCAGTCGCGGATGGCCGCGTGATCTACGCGCAGGAAGGCGGACCGGGCTGGGGCAACATCGTCATTGTCCTGCATGCCTACGAGGAGAACGGCGCGCGCAAATATGTGCAGTCATACTACGCGCACCTGCAGTCGTTCTCGGTCGCGGTGCTCGATGAAGTTCGTCGCGGGCAACAGATCGCGAAGGTCGGAAACGCGAACGGCAAATACTTCGCGCATCTGCATTTTGAAATCCGCGAGTTTCTGACGCCGTTTGTCGGGCCGGGTTATCGCGACGACACTCGCGGCTGGTTGAATCCGAGCGAGTTCATCCAGCAACATCGCGGCGCGCCGGATGATGATGTCGGCCGCTCAGAGGGTGCGGAGAAGGTGGAACCAGTTGAGCAGCGCGGCAGCCACTAGCGCGGCCAAGACGACGTTGCGCGGCAGCGCAACGCGGAGGCGCGTCGCACGCGTGACCAACACCGCCAGCGCATACACATCGTAAATCGCGATGCCGCACATCGCGATCGTCGCGAGCGGATTGAAGTGCCACGCGAGGGCGAAGTTTCCTTGCGCGAGCGCGAGCAAGGCGCGCGTCGATCCGCAGGTGAGACATGGGATTCCAAAGAGCGCGCGGAAGTTGCACTCTGGCCACGGCAGTCCAAGTCGCAGCCACACGATCGCGCCCATTGCGGCCGCACTCGTGACAAGCAGGAAGATCAGCTCGTAATCCGGCTCACCGGTTCGGAGTCGCCGCCATTGCCAGCGCATCTTCTTCTAATGCCAGTTTCCCGCCGCCGCGGCGCCGATGATCACCATGAACAGAACAGCCGCGCCACCGCAGCAAACGACCATCGGCAAGAGGATCGCCACCACCGCGCGCCACGTGTCGGTTTCATGCGCGCGCGACAGGCCGATGCAGTTCAAAACGAGACTCGCGATTGCGCCTAGAAATCCGCCGCACAACGGCACTATCTGAAGAAGACTGCCTGTTCCACCACCGAAGCAGATCACCCGGTAAGTCGTCTCAAAGGGCTGCTTCGCACCGCCAACGATCATCAGGCAGAGGTGCGTGATCGCCGCGGCAACGAACGAGCCAATCACGATCGCGAAGGGAATGAAAATCAGCAGGCCGATGAATCCGAATCCCATTCCGGCGAGCGCGCCGAAGCCGTTGTTGCGATCGGCAAAAATCCCGAGTGATTTGAGCCCAAACGAGAAGCCGAGCGAGATCACTCCGGCGATCGTCCCGAGAATCAGGATGTAGAGCAGCGGATCGCCGAATCCGCCTTCGCGTCGCATGATCGAGAACGCCTTGTCGGGCTTGGTGAAAATCAGCGTCACGGTCTCCGTAAGCGCTTCAACGATGCTCCGGCCTGCGCGGTTTTCCCACGGCAATCCGGTGCGCGCTTGAGCAGGCTCAGCTGCAGGTATGGCGCCGGTAACCAGCGGTTGTGCCGCGACCGGTGGCACTGCCGCTTGCGGCGGCGGCGGCGTGCGAAAGCTCTCCAGTTCCGAGAGCGGCCGCCAGTTCGGCATACCTTCCGTCCAGCCGAGATCCGTGCCGATGAATTCACCGGTGCGCAGACCTTCGCGGACTTTCTCCTCTTCGAAGACGCCGAGCGTTTGGCCGCTGCGGCTCACGTGAATCATCGCCATAGCGAGCGTTCTATGAACCGCGCCTCACGAAGTCAACGCCACCGCATCAACTCCGGTTCGCGCCCGGCGTTTGCGTGTCGCACGCGCGCCAGAAATACCAGGCCGCCACGGATCGATACGGTCGCCATTTCTCGCCGAGTTTGTGCAGCTCTTTCGGCTTCGGCATCTTTCGTTTCCCGAACGTTTTCATGTAGCCCTTGCGCACGCCGAGGTCATCGATCGGCCAGACATCGAGACGTCCCAGATCGAAGAGCAACATCATCTCCACCGTCCAGCGGCCGATCCCGCGCACCTTGGTCAGGCGGTCGATGATCTCGTCTTCGCCCATCTTCGCGAGTGCCGCGCCGGATGGAACAGTTCCGTCGAGCACCTTCGCCGCGAGATCTTTGATTGCGACTGTCTTGCTTCCGGACAAACCCGCCGCGCGCAACTTCTCATCCGGCGTCGCGAGGACCTGTTTCGCATCGAGCCATTTCCGTTTGCCGTAGAGCGCCTTCACGCGACCCCAGATTGTCGCGGCCGCTTTGCCGCTCAGTTGTTGATATGCGATCGATTCCGCTAGCGAATCAAACGGCCTAACCAGTACATTCGCCCGCGTCTCGTAACGCCGCGCTCTCGCGATCAGTTCGGCAAACCGCGCATCGCTCGCGGAGAGATGCGCCAGCGCGGCAGCGATTGGATCGGCCACTTCCATGACTGCGTTCTTCTACCGCAAAATCCCGCGCGACGAGAGAAATCTCAGCTTTGCACTTCGCAGAAGCGTCCTACAATTCCCGCCAAATGAAGACCCTCGCCGGCGTGTCTCTCTCGTTCCTGTTCGCCTGCAGCGCTTTCGCGCAGGACGCCTCCGACAAACAGCTCAGTTCGACGACCACATCCACGACGGTCGAGAAGACCGCGATTGATCTCTTTCACCTCGACGGCAGTTATGTCTGGGGCAGCGACATCAAGACGCGCGACAACTACGGCGAACAGGATGCGATCCAGAGCGAGTTCGAGTACGCGCACCGTTTTCATGTCTCCGGAAATCTCTACCTGCGCACCGGCGTTTCCTACTACCGCTTCGATTTCGGCCAGACGCTCGCGCCGCTCCCACTGCATCTGCAAAGCCTTTCGATGCCGATCTCCGTCGAGTACATGGTCGGCAACGACGTCGGCGCATTCTTTTCAGTCCAGCCCGGCTTCTTCTTCGAGAACGACATCGGCATCTCCTCTTTCGATGTCCCGATCACCGCGGGGCGCGTCTTCGTCCTGCAGAAGGACAAGCTTTTCCTCTTCGTCGGAGCGACGTCGTCATTTCTGCGCACAGACTATCCGGTGCTTCCGCTGGCCGGCATTGTCTGGAGGCCTAACAAGCAGTGGACGCTCAACTTCGTTCCACCCGATCCGCGCATCATCTATTCGCCTAACGACAAGTGGGCCTTCTACGCCGGCGGGCAGATCACCGGCTGGTCGTTCCGCACGGATCGACACGACGGAAATTTCCCTCAGAAACTCAACGGCGCCGCGGTCGATTACACGGAGTATCGCGGCGGCGCCGGGTTCTCCTGGAGCCCGACCGATCAGATTTCGTTCGACGCGGTTGGCGGTTGGGTCTTCGAGCGCAACTTCAACTTCGGCCGGGCAGACAAGAAGTATCAGGCTGATGGCGCGCCCTACGTGCGCCTCAGCATGAAAGCGGAATTCTAAGCGGCTTACTGCTCGATCCGGCGCAGGAGAATCACCGCGCCGACAAACGTCAGCACCGCGCCGGCGCAGAGCGCGAGCAAGCTCGGCCCGTAGTACGCCGCACCTGCGTGGTAAAGATTCACGAGCCGAAACGCGCGGCAGAAATGCGTCAGCGGAAACAGCTCGGAAATCCAGCGAATGCCGGCAGGAAGTTGCTGCAGCGGCGCGAACGCGCCTGACAAGACGAAGACCGGAAGGAGAAAGAAGACGGAATATTGAATCGCCTGCGTCTGCGTGCGCGAGAACGCGGAAATCAGGAGCCCGAGGCCTAACGAGCAAAGCAGGAACAGAACGCAAATCACCGCGAGCACGCCGGGTTGATGAAACTCGACGCCGAAATGCCAGCCTGCGAGCGCGACAATCATCAGGATCAGGAGAATCGAAATCGCGAGATATGGAATGACTTTCCCGATCACGATCTCGCGCCGCCGCAGCGCAGTGACCATCAGTTGGTAGAGCGTGCCCGACTCCCGCTCACGCGCGATTGTCGACGCCATCAGCGTGACCGTGATCAATTGCAGAATAAGCCCGATGACACCGGGAATGACGTAGTCGATGAAGCGCTCCTTAGGGTTGTAGAGATTGTGTTTCTCGATCGACCACTGCTCCATCGCGGAGACGAACTGGTGCCGCACTTCGATCGGGATCTTCTCCGCCATGGTGAAGACGTCCTCCGGCAGCGCATCGATCATCTCCTGCCTTTCGGCGAGCTGGAAATCGCCTAACGACTCCTGCACCCTGCCATATAATTCTGGCGCGACGTTCGTGTCGCTCGCGTCCAAATAGAGCTCGAGCGGGATCGGCTTACCATTGGTTAGGCCTTCGCTCCAGCCCTGCGGAATCACCAGC
>JBJMWV010000024.1:0-2449 GCA_045809985.1 Chthoniobacterales bacterium
AGATAGAAATCAACTTCGTAACTCGCGCGATTCTGCACCAGCGTGACGCCGTTGCGGTCTTTGATCTCGCCGCGCACGGAAGGAATTCGTACCGTCACTTCCGAGCTGCCGCGAATCCGCGCCGTCCACTCCGGACCATGCGCGACTTGCACCAGCCAGAGCTTGAACATGACCGCGCCGATGCCCATGAGCATGAACAACCCGACAAGCTGAACTTTGAGACGACTCGTTAGGCGGCGTCGATTCATCGGTAACTCCCGCGTTCTGCAATATACGGATTACCGGTCGCGTCGCCGATCGTGTGCAGGAGCCAGAAGAGCAGCGGAGCCATGATCATCGCGATCACGCCCGGTCCGCCGATCTGCCACCAAGCTTCAGGCGTAAAGACGATCGATCCGCGCCGGAAGGTAATCATGAGATATTGAGCGAGCAGAATGAGCGACGTGCAGACACCGCTCATGATGCAGTGGATTTCCCAACGCCCTCGAATAAAGAGAGGCCGAAGGCCATGCATAATGGACGCCAGCACGGCGTAAACGATTATTGACCATCCGAGCGCGATTTCAACTCGCGGCCCGATCACCTGCATCGTCAGCGCATCGAGAAGCAGGCCGGCGAAGAAGGAAAGCGTGAGCATGAGCGGGAACGGCAGCGCCATCGCGCCGTAGAAGACGATGATCGGCACGATCAGCACGTGCGCGTTAAACATCCATTCCAGCGGCGGAATGAACAGCTCGATAACTTGAGCGATGAAGACGAGGACGAGGAGGATCGCGAAAAAGATCATTTCCGCCCTGTCACTACAAAGACGTCTTCGAGCTTCGACAGATCGACCGCCGGGTTCAGCCGCGCCTGCGAGTCGAGTTCGCGCACTTTGAATTCTTTCACCGTGCCGATCAGCAGTCCTGATGGAAAAACACCGCCCACGCCGGAAGTGTAGACTCTCTGACCTGTCTGAAGGTTCGCTTGTTTTGAAAGAAAATTGAGATCGAGCAGCGGGAGAAGCGCACCGGCGACGCGTTCGCCTTGCACGATTCCCTGCTCACGCTTGCCTTCGACACTCGCGGCCACGCGGCAGTTTTCGTCCGAGATCAGCAGGACAACTGAGATGCTGTCGCTCACGGTCGTCGTCTTTCCGACGAGCCCTTCTTCAGTCACAACGGGCATGTCGCCCTGAATTCCGTCTTGCTTCCCGCGATTGATTGTGACCGTTCGCCACCAGGTCGATGTTTCACGCGTGACGATTTCCGCCGGCACAAGTTTGAAGAGCGATTGTTCGCGATAGTTCAACGCAACGCGCAGACGGTTGATGTCGCGCTCGACATCGCGCAGCGCCTGGTTCGTTGCCTTCAGCGAACGATTCTCGACGCGCAGTCCCTGATTTTCCTTCTCGAGTTCCTCGAGCGTCTTCAGACCTTTTCGCATCGCGGTGATCTGCTGCTCGAGACCCGAGCCTGTGCTGAGAAACGGCGAGATGAGCTGGTAAAATCCCGACTGCAGATTGCGCGTGCTCTCCGGCCCGAAGCTGAGGAAGTAGCCGAGAATCCCCGCGAGGACGAACAGCGCGATGATGCTGGAACGATTCATCGCGCGGCCATTCCGATTGCGCAGCTCAATCGAGAATCGCCAATCGAAAGTCGAAAAAGGTTATCGCCAGGTGCGATCGGCGGAGGCGACTTGACGCAAAAATTTGAGTTCATTCAGGCATTTGCCCGTCCCTTCCGCCACAGCGCTGAGCGGATCTTCCGCAACATGGACAGGCAAACCCGTCTCTTCGCTCAAAAGCTTGTCGAAGCCACGCAATAATGCGCCGCCACCAGCGAGGACCAGACCGCGATCAACCAAGTCCGCGGACAACTCCGGCGGGCAGCGTTCCAAGGTGATGCGGACGGAATCAACGATCGTGGAGATCGGTTCGAGCAACGCTTCGCGCACTTCCTGTGACGTGATCATGAGCGTCTTCGGCAGACCGGCGACAAGATCACGGCCCTTCACTTCGACGCTCGTTTCCTTCTCGCTCGGATAAGCGGAGCCGATCTTGATCTTGATCTCTTCCGCAGTGCGCTCGCCGATCATCAAATTGTAGGCGCGCTTCATGTACTGGACGATCGCTTCGTCGAGCTCGTCGCCTGCGACGCGGACGCTGCGGCTGAAGACAAGTCCCGAAAGCGAAATGAGCGCGACCTCCGTCGTGCCGCCTCCGAGGTCGATAATCATGTTGCCGGCGGGATCCTGCACCGGGAGACCAACGCCGATCGCCGCCGCCATCGGCTCTTCTATTAGATATACTTCACGCGCGCCCGCGTGAGTCGCGGATTCGCGAACCGCGCGCTTCTCCACTTCCGTGATGCCCGAAGGGACCGCGATGACAACCCGTGGCCGGGCCTTCACGCGGCGATTGTGCACCTTGGAAATGAAGTGCCGCAGCATCGCCTCCGTCACTTCGAAG
>JBJMWV010000025.1:0-3794 GCA_045809985.1 Chthoniobacterales bacterium
GGAGACAAGAAAAAGGAGGATGAGAGTAAGCCTTACTCTCATCCTACCGGCGAGCGCATTCGGATCGGCAGTTTTGCCCTGCGCTTCGAGCTTTCCTTCGATCCGACCCTGCACCATTCCTTTTGGGCCGCCCGCATCGGCAACAATCCGGTCCGCCTCGAGATCGCGGAAATTGACCTTCGCTTCAAACGGCGATCCGGGTTCCGCCTGCTGCATCGCAAATCGGCCGGTGATCTCACCGCCCGCGGCAGCCGCCTTGATGTCCGAGAACTCAAGCTGCGCGGCATCATATTTCACCGGCGATTGCAGCGCCTCGAGGAAGAAACGATTGCGCAGCGAGATCTTCGCGATGCTCGCGTCGCCGCGCAGTTCAGCCGTGCGGCGAAAGCTCGATCTGAAACGCAGACCTTCAAATGCCGCGACCGGCCTCTGCTTCGAGTCCAGAAAATGGAAGTTGCCGTTTGTGAGCGTGACCCGCCGCACTTCGGGCGTGAACGACGACGGCGAGCTTGGCGACGAGCTAACTACTGCCTGTGCAGGCGAAGCTGCTGCTTCGGCGATCGGCGGCGCCGCTGCGGGAGAGACTTCACTGGTCGCGGCTGGCGCTTGCTCCTCGACAGTCGGCGCTGACGGGATCCGCCATTTGCCATCCTTGTTCTGCGCCCACATGACGGTCGGATTCACGAGCGAGACCTCCTTGATCACAAGCTCATGCGCGAACAGGGACATGAATCGGATGCGCAACCGAAAGGTATCCGCGTGAAGGAAATCGCGCGTGATCGCGGCGTCGCTCTGCGGAATGGTGATCCCGCGCAGCTTCAAACCCCACCAGGGCGTGACGCTGATCCGCTCGATGCGCAACGTTGTCCCGAGACGTTGGCTAAGCTCCTCCTCGATCCGCGCCTGCGTCCCGTGCGACTGGACGTACAAGTTCACCGCCAGAAGAAGCGCGGCTAACCCGGCCACAATCGCGCCGAGACCATAAAGCACGACGCGGCCGATTTTTTTCACGGCGGAACGTTACGCAGCGGCAGTTTTAGGGAAAGGTGAAAGCCTCCCTGCTGATCAAGCTGTGAAGAAGATCGCCATTATCCTTAATCCCGCCGCCCGCGGCGAACGCGCGCGTCGCCTGCACAAGCGCGTCACTGACCTCACCCACGGCGCCGTCCTCCGCGCGACTGCCCGCTGCGGCGACGCGGAGTGCCTCGCGCGTAACGCGGTAAACGAAGGCTATCGCACCGTCGTGGCCGCGGGAGGCGACGGCACGATCAACGAGGTGGTAAACGGAATTGCTGGCAGCGGCGCTTCGTTAGGGCTTTTACCGATCGGCACGATGAATGTCTTCGCCACCGAACTCGGCCTGCCCACCGCGGATCTCACTCGATGCTGGGAAATCATCCGCGAGGGCCGCACGCGAGCAATCGACCTGCCGCGCGCAAACAAGAAGCATTTCGTCCAGCTTGCAGGCGTGGGGTTCGACGCGCAGGTGATCAAGCAAACTAGCCGCGCGTTAAAGCGCAGCTTCGGCCCGCTGAGTTACCTTGTCTCTGCTGCGCATATTGCCGCGCGCACGCCGCCGCGATTGCGCATCGAGTCGAAAGATGCAGTAACCAAAGAAGGCTCCTTTGTTCTGATCGGTAACGGCCGCCTCTACGGCGGTCCATTTCCATTCTTCAAGCAGGCCGTCATCGACGATGGCTTGTTCGACGTTCTCGTCTTCAAGCGATTTAATTACATCGAGTTGCTCCGCTACATGCAGGATGTCATCCTTCGACCACAGATCACCTCGCCAGAAGTAGAATACTTTCAGACTACCGCATTGCGCGTGACGAGTGACGCCGCCGTTCCCGTAGAAGTCGACGGCGAGCTTATTGGCAACTGTCCTATCGACTTTAAGATCCGCAGCCATGGCTTGCGCGTCTTCGCGCCGCACTCAGCTAACGGAGAAATGTCCTAGTTCTACTAGTCGACCGAGAGGGCGATTTTGCCGCGGGCGTGACCTTGTTCCACGTAGCGAACCGCCTCCGAAACTTCGCTTAGCTTGTAGGTGCGCTCGACGATCGGCTTGACCGTTCCAGCCTGCATCAGATCGCGCAGGTAGGTCATGTCGTCTTTCGTGGGGTCGGACATCATCATCTTCATTTCCTGCTTCACGAACGGTTTCGAGAGCATGATCGCGATGACGCGGGCAAACGGACCAATCACCGGCCCGTCATCCGGTCCGCCGCCGCCGATCATGATGTATTTGCCATTCGCCGTTAACGCGCGGCGGCAATCGCCTAACGAATGGTTCGGGACGTTATCGAGAATGACGTCGTACTGCTTTCCGTTTTTGGCGAAGTCTTCTTTGGTGTAGTCGATAACTTCATCGGCGCCGAGCGAACGGACCAACTCGACGTTCCGGGTGCTGCAGACACCGGTCACATGCGCACCGAGCACTTTTGCGATCTGCACCGCGAATGTGCCGACGCCACCCGAGGCGCCGTTGATCAAGACCTTCTGCCCAGGCTGAACCTTCCCGTGCTCGCGCAGCGCCAGCAGCGCAGTGTGGCCGGCGATTTCGACCGAGCCTGCTTGTTCGAAGGTAATGTTATCCGGCTTCATGACTACGTTTTTGGGAGTGACGCAGACATACTCCGCGAATGAGCCGCCTTTTCCGCCATAGACTGCGTCGCCTGGTTTGAATTCGGTTACAGTCTTACCGACGGCTTCGACCGTGCCGGCGAAGTCGACGCCGAGGCGCGTAGACTTCGGCTTACGCAGGCCAATGCCGAGCCGCATGATGTAAGGCGTGCCGCGGATGAAGTGCCAGTCATACGGATTAACGGACGCAGCGCGGACTTTGACGAGCAACTGGTTGTCGTTAGGCACTGGCTTCGCGATATCCATTACCTTCAGGACGTCCGGAGTGCCATAGTCACAGTAGACGACTGCTTTCATCTTCTCGCCCTGAGCAGCACCGACAGCCTCACAGTCATTCGTTGATCGCCAGTAGGAGATAAAGAGGAGGAGCATCGTGCCGACGAGCACGACTAGGACTGCGATTCCGGTCCACTTTAACACTCGCTTCAAGATACGTTTCATAGGTGATGCCTCAGGTTACTCCACACGGTGTGCGCCAACGTTGTCTGCGATCGTGACAACGACTTTCCCGCGGGCGTGACCTTCCTCCAGGTACCGAAGAGCTTCCGCGGTCTCGCTCATTTGATATTCCCGGTCGATAACCGGGATCACTTTGCCTTCCGCCATCAAATCGCGCAGAACGATCAGATCTGATTTGAGAAGCTTGCCGATGAAGAATTTGAATTTGTGGGAGATGAAGGGCGAGACAAAAAAGGCTTTTAAGTTACCGCCCAAGCGCGCCCATTGGCCTTCGTGCTTTCCGGCGCTGCCCATTCCAGCCAACACACAGATGCCATTCGTCGTCAGGACGCGCCGGCGTTCGGCGATGGAATGGTTCCCGACATTGTCGAAGATGACGTCGTAACGCTGCTCGCTCTGCGTAAAGTCCTCTTTCGTATAGTCGATCACGTGATCGGCGCCGATTGATTGCGCCTGTTCAACGTTCCGCGGACTGCAGACGGCGGTTACCTCTGCGCCAAATGCTTTCGCGATCTGCACCGCAAAAGTTCCTACACCTCCGGAGGCACCGTTGATCAGGACCATCTGTCCGGGCTGAATGTTTCCTTGATTGCGCAGACCTTGTAACGCAGTGAGTCCGGCGACGGCGACCGAACCGGCCTGTTCGAAGGAAACGTTTTCCGGCTTAGCGACAAAAGTCCGATCGGAAGCAC
>JBJMWV010000026.1:0-3497 GCA_045809985.1 Chthoniobacterales bacterium
CTTCGCCTAACGATCGGCCCTTTTGCAGAAGCCCGACCGCCTTGTCGAGCATTGCTTTGTCCGGCTTGCCTTTTTCGCCTAACGAGAGATCGGCGGCGACCAAACCCGCGCGCACCGTTACTTCCGCTTTCAGCGCAGCTTTCCCGGTTTCGTTCGAAAGCGCCTCGTATTGCTTGAGCGCTTCGCCTTTCCGGCCTTGGGCGAGCAGCAATGTGCCGGCGGCGAACCGCGCATCCTCCCGATACGGATTCGGATTCTTCGCATCGATCACCTGCAGGTAGCTGTTCGCGGCTTCGTCTTTGCGTCCGAGATTCTCCAGGCAACGCGCTTCGAAGTAGCGCGCGGACAAGGCGAGGCCGGACTCCTTCGTCTTTGCAGCCGAGCGATGGAAGAGACCGACTGCGCTGCCGTAATCCTTTTGGTTGAACAAGATCTCTCCGACCCCGTAGGCAGCAGGACCGGCAAAGTCACTATCCGGCGCTTCATCGAGCACGCCTTGAAACGCAGTCTTCGCCGCCGGCGCCCGATTCAACGCGCGGTAGCATTGGCCGAGATAAAAGTAGGCACTCGCGCGGCCAGGCGCCCCTTGAAACTGGCCGAGGAACTTCTCGTATTCCGGAACCGCGAGATCGTAAAGCTTGCGCGCGAAGAGGCCGTTCGCGTACTCGAGCTGACGTTGATCGGGCGCTTCCTGCTCTGCGCCACCGCTGCTCTCCGGATGCGGTTGATCTTCGTCTGATGCAGCAGGTGGCGGTGTTGCTGCAGGACGCGGTGTTGCAGCCGGACGCGGGGCGGGAGTCGGAGCATCGACCGGGAGCGCGCGCGGGATCTGCGCGTCGTCGACCGGCTGAGCGCGGCGAACTTCACTGGAACGCTGCGCGAGCGCGAGTTGGTTCGCGCCGAGCAACAAGCCGCAGGCTAGAACTGCTGCGGCGTTGTTGAGCTGGTTCATTTCGCGGTGGCGAACGCGACGTTCGTCACACCGGCCTGGCTGCAGATGTTCAGCACATCGACGACGTTCTTGTAGGCGCCAGCTTCATCGCCGCGAATCACGACTGCCTGTTCGCTGTTGAGCTGAACGAGGTTGCGCAACAGTTCGGTTAGCTCATCGCCGTTCAACGTGCGGCGGTTCACGACCACGTTGCCGTCGGTTTTCACATTCACGACGACGTCGCCAATCGGTGCGCTCTTCTCCTTCGCCTGCGTCGCTTTGGGAATTTTTACATCCAGCTCGTTCTCGTTCCGCGCCGCGTTCCAGGTAAGGAGAAAGAAAATCAGGAGCAGCATCAGCACGTCGACCAGCGGCGCGAGCTGAATGCCCGGATGATGCGGGACGGCGTGCTTGCGCAGGTTCATGCTGGCCTAACGAGTTGTTCTTCGTCTAACGAACACTTAAAATTCATCCTCGATCAGCGCCGGCGCACGATCGGGAGTTTTCCTGCCATACTGGAGGGAGAGAAGGGCGAGAACGTGCGTGACGGCGTTCTCCAGATCCGAGATCAGGCGCTGCGCGCGGCCGCGGAAAAACGCATAGAAAATCATCGCCGGGATACCGATTGCGAGACCGCCCGCGGTGTTCATCAACGCTTCGCTGACGCCTTTCGATAGCTGGAGATAACGCGCCGAGCCAACGTCCGCGCCGAGTGCGCTGAATGAGCGCACGATACCGATTACGGTGCCGAGCAGACCGATGAGCGGCGCGATCATTCCGATGTCCGCGAGATAGATGACGCGATTGTTCAGGTTCGACGCGACGCGTGTGCCTTCCGTTTCCGCGATCTCGCGCACCTGTTGAAAATCAGCGCCCGGATTCTTCGTCGTGAACTCGAGCACCCTTTGCACTACCCGCGCGATCGCTTCGCCGTGCCGATTGGAGACGGCCAGCAGCCCGAGATAATCACGTTTACGCAACAGCGCATCAGCCGTGGCCATGTAACCGCTCGAGACCACCGCCCCGCGGCGAATCGAGAAGAAGTAGGTGATCACGAGCATCAGCGAAAAGATCGAGAGCACGACCAGCGGGATCATGATCGGACCCGCCTTCATGATCGCGTCGAGAAGGTTCGTGGTCTGCGGAAGGTCGGGCGTGGCGGGTGCGGCACCCTGCGCGAAGAGAGGCGTGGCTGTCGCGACCAGGGCGAGCAGCGGAAGGAGGCGTTTCATTCCGTTGTTGAGATGCATGATACGGTTCGCGGGTTGCCGATGCAACATTCGGAGCAGAGACAGCGCAGGCGCATGCTCTGTTCAGACGAAGTTTCGCGCAGTGACATTCAACTGCGAATGGCCTTTAAGCGAAGCGGCCGTCGCCAATCGAGCGACGGACGCGGAAGACGTGGGCGGGACGGGTTTCAGGATCAAGCTCTACGTAGTTCGCGCTGCCGCTCCAAGTGTAGCGTTCGTCGGTCAGGAGATCGTGCACCTGATACGGCTCGTCGCGACCGATGCCGAGATCGCCCAGCGGCACGTGAATGTAGGAATGGTGCCGCGCGAAGGCGTCGAGGTTCACGGCCACGAGAATGATGTTGTCCCTCGCGGCGGTCGTCTTGCCGTAGAAAAGGATCTGGTCGTTGTCCGCGCTGAAGAAACGCAGGTTGGTGTATTCGTGCAGCGCACGGTTCTCGCGCCGGATACGGTTCAAGCGCGTGATGTAATCCTTGATATTGCCCGGAGCGTTCCAGTCGCGCTCTTTGAGCTGATACTTCTCGGAATCGAGATACTCTTCGCGGCCTTTCAGCGCGGCGTTCTCGCACAATTCGAACCCGGAGTAGATGCCGTAGACACTCGAGAGCGTGGCCGCGAGAACCGACCGAATGAGGAACGCCGGCCGGCCGCCTTCCTGCAGATGGAACGGGAGAATGTCGGGTGTGTTCGGGAAGAGATTGCCGCGGAAGTATTCCTTCATCTCGCTCTGCGTCAGCTCGGTGAAGTATTCCGTGAACTCCCACTTCGTGTTTCGCCATGTGAAGTAGGTGTAGCTCTGCGTGAAGCCAGCTTTCGCGAGTGCCTTCATCATCTTAGGTTTCGTGAAGGCCTCGGAGAGGAAGATCGTGTCCGGGAAACGCGCACGGACCTGCGAGATCAGGTATTCCCAAAATGGCACCGGCTTCGTGTGCGGATTATCGACCCGGAAAATGCGCACGCCGCGCTCGGCCCAGAAGAGGATGATGCTCGTCATCTCATCCCACAGCTCCTGCCAATTGGGGCAACGGAAGTTCAGCGGGTAGATGTCCTCGTATTTTTTCGGCGGGTTCTCGGCGTACTTAATCGTGCCGTCCGGGCGTTTGTAGAACCACTCAGGATGCGCCGCGACGTAGGGATGATCGGGCGAGCAGTTGATCGCGAAATCGAGCGCGATCTCCATCCCGCGGCTGCGAATCTCCTGCTCAAGCCACTCGAAATCTTCCAGCGTGCCGAGCGACGGCTCGACATCTTTGTGCCCGCCCCCATTCGGCGCGTTGACGAAGCGATTCCCGATCGCGTAGGGCACGCCGGGTTCA
>JBJMWV010000027.1:0-4435 GCA_045809985.1 Chthoniobacterales bacterium
CATATTCGCGCTGCATCGCAGAGACGATCAACTGGCCGTTCGGAAGCCCTGCCGCAGCTTGAACGGCGAGGTAATCGCGCGTGAAGCTGAACGAAGTGTCGAGAGTGCCGTCGGCTAGATAACGATTGATCGCGCCGCGCCGAACGTCGGTCAGTGTTTCCGAGTTGAAGTAGATGACGAACTTGCCGTCCGGCAGTAGCAATGCGCGACCTGGCGACCACTGTTGACTGATCATCGGTACGCGAAAGTTCTCATCAAGAACAAGCGATGAGCCGTAGCTGACAACGGCAGCGTACGAGAACGCTGCAATCGACAATCGAAGGAAGTGCGACAGACGCGAGGTCATTATCGGCCGGCGCCGATCGTAACAAATGCAGCTTGTTCCGCAATATCCGTATAGCGCGATTCAGCTGCATTGCGCTCGCGTTCGCCATCCTGTCAGATTCCCATGAAACGCCTCGTCTATGTCCACCTTCGCACCGCCTGATTTCCTTCAGCTCGACGAACTGCTAACCGCTGAAGAACGCGCGCTGCGCGATCGGGTTCGCGCGTTCGTCGACGAACGCTTTCTGCCGGTCGTCGTGCAACATCATCGTGCAGGCACGTTGCCACTGGAGGTTACGGCCGAACTTGGAGAACTCGGCGCGTTCGGACCGACGATTCGCGGCTACGGCTGTCGCGGTCTCGGCAATGTTGCTGCCGGTTTGATCATGCAGGAGCTGGAGCGCGGCGATAGCGGGCTGCGCACGTTTGCGTCCGTGCAGGGTTCGCTCGCGATGATGGCGATCAATCTGTTCGGATCGGAGGAACAAAAGACGCGCTGGCTGCCTGCGATGGCGAAAGGCGAGAAGCTCGGTGCCTTTGCGCTGACTGAGCCGGAGCACGGATCGAATCCCGCGGGCATGGAGTGCCGCGTGCGCCTAACGAGTGATGGCTACGTCCTGAATGGCGCGAAGAAGTGGATCGGGAATGCAACTGTAGCTGACGTCGTAGTCGTCTGGGCGAAGCTCGATGACGTGGTTCGGGGTTTCCTCGTCGAAAAAGGCACACCGGGGTTCAAGCCATCGTTGATCGAGGGCAAGCTCTCGCTGCGCATCGGACTTACGGCGGAGATCGAATTCAAGAATTGCGCGCTTCCATCTGATGCACTGTTGCCGCAGAGCAATGGCCTGCGTTCCCCGCTGGAATGTCTGAACCACGCGCGCTTCGGCATCGCGTGGGGCGCGATTGGCGCGGCGACATCGTGCTACGACGAAGCGCGGCAGTACGCGTTGCAGCGCGTGCAATTCGGAAAGCCGATCGCCAGCTTTCAGCTCGTGCAGGCGAAGCTCGTGCGCATGCTGACCGAGATTACCAAAGCGCAGTTGCTCGCGTTGCGCGTCGCGCAGTTGAAAGATGCGGGCGCGGCGAAGCATTACCACATCTCGATGGCGAAGATGAACAACGTCGCGATGGCGCTCGAGTGTGCGCGGACAGCGCGGGACATTCTCGGCGCGAACGGCATCCTCGACTCACATGCTTGCATGCGGCACATGTGCAATCTGGAAAGCGTGAAGACCTACGAAGGCACCGAGGACATCCACACGCTCATTCTTGGGCAGCAGATCACCGGGATCCCGGCCTTTGGCGGTGATTGAGTCAGGCTTTGTTGTCGATCAGCGCGAGCAGTCCTCGAAAGCGAGGATGGTCGCGGAGTGAATTCAGGTCAGGGTCGTGTTCGATCCATTTGCGCCACGATTCAAGGCTCGTGCGCGCGCGAATAACGCGCTCCAATAAATCTAAAGCGCGCTCGAGATCGCCTAATCGCGTGTAAGTGCAAGCCGCGTTGTATTGCGTGAGAATATCGTCCGGTGCGATCGCAAGACTGCGCGCGATCCACTCCCGCGCGCGCTCGGGTTCATCGAGATCAACCAGCACAGCCCCGCCACACGAAGCCGGTTTCGGATCTTCAGGATGGCGGATCATTTCACGCTCGGCGCGCTCGAGCGTTGCGCGCGCGGCCTCCTTCGCTTCTTCCTCACGCCCGAGAGCACGGTAGGTCAGGCTCAGGATGAGTAGCGAATGGTAGCTATCCTGATTGATGTCGCTCGCGCGTTTGAAGAGGCGCGCCGCGCGCTCGTGTTCGCCCTGCTCGAAACAGGCACGGCCATAGAAGTAGTGCGCTTCAAAGGAGTTTGGATCGAGTGCGATGGCTTTCTCGAATTCGAGCACAGCATCGTCCGATCGATCGCTGAGTTGCAGGGCGAATGCCTGCGCGGCATGCGCTTCGGCGAGCGTGTCATCGAGCGCGAGCGCCTTCGCGGTGTTCGCGAGAATGCTGGTGATCGTGATGTCTGTCACGGTTTGCTGGAAGAGGAAGGCATCGCAATCAGCGATCCCTGCGTAAGCACGCGCGTAGAGCGGGTCGAGTTCAACCGCCTTCGCGAACATCTCTCGGGCGAGTTGATAGTAAGCCGTTGATCCCCGTCGCAGGAATTCAAGACCGCGTAAGTAAAACGTGTGGGCCTCGACGTTCTGAGTCTGTGCCTGCCTGATCAATTGCTTCTCGGGCGAGAGCAGCTTCACCTTCAGCTGCGCGACGATCGCCTCCGTGATCTCATCCTGGATTGCGAAGATGTCGGTGAGATCGCGGTCGAAACGCTCGGCCCAGAGATGGCTTTCGTCATGGCAGCTCACGAGTTGACCAGTCACTCGCACGCGGGTTCCTGCTTTGCGCACACTCCCTTCCAGCACAAACGAGACACCCAGCTCACGGCCGATCTGCTGCACCTTTACTGCTTTGCCTTTGTAGGTGAACGCGGTGTGCCGGGGAGTCACTGAAAGCCCGGAGAGTTTCGAGAGATCGGTGATGATGTCTTCCGTGATGCCGTCGCTGAAATACTCCTGCTCCGGATCACCGCTCATGTTCGTGAAGGCGAGGACGGCGATGGATGGACGATAGTTGTTGGTTGGCGCGCGTTGCTCGGCTTTTTGATCAAGGAGGACATCGAAGACACCGATCGGCTCCTCGATGTTCTTGAGTTGGTGATCGCCGCGATGTTCGAAAACGAGATCGAGCCGATGGCCGACCTGATTGCGCACGGCTCGTGAAACTACGAGCCCGCCGGGGTGCGCGATGCTTTCCAAGCGCGCGGCCACATTCACGCCGTCGCCGTAGATGTCACCGTCATCCGCAATAATATCGCCGAGATTCACGCCCATGCGGAACTGCAGCTTGCTCTCCCGCTCGCGAAGTCCACGCTGCATTTCCGCGGCGCACGCGACTGCATTCACCACGCTCGAAAACTCGGCGAGAAATCCATCGCCGGTCAGCTTCACCATGCGGCCGCTATGCTCCGTGATCTTTCCGTCGATCACCTCGCGCCGAAGCCGCTTTAGCTCGGCATGGGTGCCGGCTTCGTCCTCGCCCATGTGCCGGCTGTAACCGACGACGTCAGCAGCAAGAATAGCGGCGAGGCGGCGTTCCATTGAGGGGGTTGCCTCAATGTGAACGCTTTCGCCTCGCCGACGAATCTATTCTTGCTCGGTCGTCGCGCGGGTGGCCGCGTCACGATCGAAGACGCTCGCTAGCGCAGCTGCGGCCGTCGAGGACTCCGGCACGTAAGCGATCGGCTGGAGGCCTTTCGCCTTCAGCGTTTCGTTCAGCGTGGGCAGGTCGTGACTGTTCAATTGCTCGAAGTCGCGCGTCGTGTCGTCGAGTTCCTTCTTCAAGGTATCGATGTAGGCCATCTGGTAATCGCCTGGCTTGCCTTCGTAGCTCAGGATTGCGCCATAGAGTTGATCGGTGTGTTCGCGCAGGCGTTCTTCGCCGGTGATCGCGCCGCCTTCAGTCGTCGCGACGATCTGCTTCCGCACTGCGTCGACTTTCTTGTCGAAGTCCGCCAGTGTTGTGCGCATCTCGTCGCTTTCCGGCAGACCTTTCATGGTCTTCGCGACTGCCATGCGCAGCGGGATGATCTTGTCCATCAACTCGCTTTCCGCGCCGAAGAGTGCATGGACGCGCATCGCGGCATCGTATTGCGCTTTGCGATCGGCGGCGGAGAATTTCGCGCGGCGATCCAGGCCAACGTTCACCTTCGTTTCGATCGTCTGCCCACCTTTCGTTAGGCGAACTGTGTAGGTGCCGGGCACAACACGCGGTCCACGGCTGCCCGAAAACGCCACTTGCGCCGCTGGCGGAACACGCGGCGGTTTTTCGCGCATACTCCAGGTGACGCGATTGAGTCCGGAGCGTTTGCTCGCCGGCAACTCATCGACGACGCGCCCGCTCGGATCGAGAACTTCGATTTTCAGTTTTCCGTAGAGATGCCGCGTGCGCTGGTAGTACATGATCACCGCGGCGTCCGGCGGATTATCGCCGCTGAACGTCGCCGCGCCTTCGGCCCAGCCGCCGTTTCCTTCGATGCGCTGCGTCTGCGGCTTCGCCTGCACGAAC
>JBJMWV010000028.1:0-2566 GCA_045809985.1 Chthoniobacterales bacterium
CGAGGCGCACGGCTCGCCCGAGGAGAAGGCGCAGAAGTCGCTCGGCGAAAGACTGAACCGGCCAGCGAAGCCGCCACCAACATTTCCCGGCGGGAAAGCGGAGAAGGGTGAACCGCTCGCGCGCCGCGTTCGAGGCTCATGCCGAGCGATGTGCCGTAGAGCACGCTCTCGACATCGTAGACAGCGAGCCCATTTCCGGTGAAGAGGCGCTGCACAAAGCCGAGCGCGATCAGCTTCTCCAAGCATGAACCCGCACCGGTATGAACGAGCGCCGGCCCGGCGACGACGAGGATATTGCCGTCCTCGCCGCGGATCTGCTGCAGGACGCGCGCGAGCTCGCGGATGATTGCCGTCTTTGGCGTTTCGGCGGAGATGGTCGTGTTCAATTCGAAAACGCTCATGCGCGACATGTCGCGTTGCGCCGGCTGCACACGGATTCCTTGGTGCCCAACGACGATCTGGTCTCCCCGCCGGACGTCATTGAACTTCATCGTGCGCGCCGTGCCCTTCTCAGGATCGACCGCAATCGCGCTGTCCATCATCGGCGATTCAACCGCGACTTCAGTGCCGTTCAGGTTGACGAACGTCTGCTGGTTTGTGGTGACGTAGAACTCCTGGGGAAAAACGCCATCGGCGGGCGCGCGCGCGGTTTGCACTGACTTCCGCTCGATCACTTCGCCGCCGTGTTGGCGGAGCCGGAGAAGAATGTCATCCAGCGTGTCGTGCGACTCCGCGGAGACCTCGATGCGCGCGTAGCTTTGATCCACGCGATTCTGCCCAATCCGGATCTCCGCGATCTTGAATTCGGCGCCAGCGCGCAGGATCTCGTCGAGCACCTTCGGCAGGATGAGCGAGTCAATAATGTGCCCGCGAAGTTCGATTGTTTCGGAAGCCATGGGTCGCCGAGCTTAGCCTAAACCGCACTCAGCCGCCAACTAACCGCAATGAGACAAGACCGCAGCGCATGCGGCGTTCGTTTCTGAACGAGAAGGATTTGTGACTCATGGACGAGATGGAAAAACCCGAGGCGCACGGCTCGCCCGAGGAGAAGGCGCAGAAGTCGCTCGGCGAAAGACTGAACCGGCCAGCGAAGCCGCCACCAACATTTCCCGGCGGGAAAGCGGAGAAGGGTGAACCGCTCGCGCGCCGCGTGACTGACGAAGTAAATGATCTCTGAGGAGCTTTCGGCCGTTCGCACCAAGATCGCGGGTGAGCTTGGGCGGCGGCCGGAATGCTTCGTCACGCATCCGAGCGAGCTCGCGGTGCTGCAGAAGATGACACGCGAAGAACTCGATCAGTTCGCGCATGAGAATGGCTGGCGAATGGTCGAGCGGCTGGGCGGCAGGCAGTATCAGTTCTACAACGACACTTACGAGCGGCTGCGAAACGAAGCCGCCGAGGAAGCGGAGCGCTAGGTCGCCGTCTGCGTGAAGAAGCCGGTCAACGGGCTGGTTGCGCTGGCACTCGTTAGGCGTTCGGCCAGGCCGATCTCGCGCGCTTCGCGGCCCGCTTCGACGGCTTTGCGGAACGCTTGGGCCATGCGCGATGGATCAGAGGCGATTGCGATCGCGGTGTTCACGAGGACAGCATCGGCGCCCATCTCCATCGCTTCAGCGGCCTGACTCGGCGCGCCGAGTCCGGCATCGACCACGACGGGAACGGTCGCCTGCTCGATGATGATCTCGATCTGCGCGCGAGTTTCGATGCCGCGATTGCTGCCGATCGGCGAGCCGAGCGGCATTACGGTCGCTGTGCCGACATCCTGCAGGCGCTTCGCGAGCACCGGATCGGCGTTAATGTAAGGCAGAACGACGAAGCCTTCCTTCACCAAGGTCTCCGCGGCCGCGAGCGTCTCCACGCCATCGGGCAGCAGGTAGCGCGGATCGGGGTGGATCTCGAGCTTCACCCAATTTGGGAGCCCAGCGGTGACTGCGAGTCGCGCGAGACGAACGGCTTCCGCGGCGTTGCGTGCGCCGCTCGTGTTCGGGAGAAGCAGGAACCGCTTCGGATCGATGAAGTCGAGGATGTTGGCAAAGGGGTCGTGTTTGCCCGAGAGATCGGCGCGCCGCAGCGCAACCGTCACGATCTCGGTCGCGCTCGCCTCCAGCGCGTCGCGCATCAAATCATTCGAAGCGAACTTCCCTGTGCCGACGAGCAGCCGCGACGTGAACTCGCGGTCAGCGATCTTGAGCTTCGACGGCTTGTCGGACATCGGCAGACAGTAAACGAATTCACTGTACGAATCGAATTCGCTCAGCGAATTTGTTCGCGTGACGGAATTCGATCTTCGCCTCGGCGATTGTGTCGCGGGAATGGCGAAATTGCCTGACGAATCAATCGATCTCGTCGTCACCTCGCCGCCCTACAATCTCGGGATTCGATACGGGAAGTTCTCCGATGCGCAGAGTCGCGAGTCGTACCTCGACTGGTGCGTGGAATGGGCGACGCAGATTCGTCGCCGGCTGAAGCCTGACGGCTCATTATTCCTCAACATCGGTGCTGCGCCGGCGAATCCACTCTTGCCGCACGAGCTGATGCTGCGCTTGCGCGACATTTTCGTGCTGCA
>JBJMWV010000029.1:0-4096 GCA_045809985.1 Chthoniobacterales bacterium
AAAGTAGCCTTACCCGATCGACGTTACGCTGAAGGCGCGGTGCAATCCGGCGCCTTTTTCGCCAACTTGACTACGCGCCTCCATGGCCTCGGCGGCGTAAGCGCCGCCACCGCCGTCGCACCACTCCCATTCACCTCTCTGGGCACGGTCGCGGACTTCGAGATTATCGGTCGGCCGATGTTGAAGGCCAACTGGCCGCGCGCCCGGGCAGCGGTCATCGCGCTCGATTATTTCAGGACAATGGCGATACCGCTGCTGCGCGGCCGCGATTTCACCGAAGCCGATGATCGTGATTCGACGCCGGTCGCCATCGTGAATGAAACGCTCGCTCGAATGCAGTTTCCGGATGGAAATGTGCTCGGGCAGAACATCCGTCCCGGGCTGAGCGTTTCTGGATCGCCACCGGAACGCGAGATCGTCGGCGTGGTGGGCGACGTGAAATCGACGGGCCTCGCCGGCGAGCAGCGCGCGGAGGTTTACATTCCGCACGCCCAATGCCCGCTCATTGAGATGGCGCTCGTCGTGCGCAGTGATCGCGCGCCGGAGGATGTGCTCGACGACATTCGCTGGGTCGTCGAGTCGATGGATAAGACACTGCCAATATACGAGCCGAGAATGATGACTGAGTTCCTCGATGATGTCATCGCGCACCCGAGGTTGAATTCGACGCTCGTCGCGGCCTTCGCCATTCTCGCTCTCATGCTCAGCGCAATCGGCGTTTACGGCATGATGTCGTATGCCGCCGCGCAACGGCGACACGAGATCGGGGTGCGGCTCGCCTTCGGCGCCCCGCGATCTGCTGTGCTTCAACTTTTGCTGCGCGAAGGCGTGCGGATTAGCGGCTGGGCTTCGCTTGCTGGCGGCCTCGCCACGGCGAGTATTTTGCCGCTGGTGCGCAAGCTTGCCCCACAAAGTGCCGGCCCCAATTTTGTCATCATCGGCGGCGTTGCTTTTCTGTTGGTCGCAATGGCCTTGCTCGCGTCGTGGTTGCCCGCACATCGCGCCGCAAACGAAGATCCGCTGCGCGCCATCGGCGAACGCTGAGTTCAATCGCATTTTGCGACTGACTTTTGTCGCGCTTTCCGGTTTACTCGCGTCGCATGAAAACGCTTCACCAGAGTCTCTCGATTGCACTTCTGTCCCTGTGCACCTCCGCTGTTTTCGCCGCCGTTCCGCCGATCGACGTCACGGTCACGGATGCGAGCGGGAAGGTCGCGTTCAAAGGTAAGACGAATAGCGGCGGTGCGTTCGCGACGCCGAAGCTCCCGCCGGCCGAATACATCGTGCAGTTCAAATCCTCGGATTTGAAAGGAACTCACGCGATTGCCGTCTCCGGTGGGACGCTGAAGAAGGTCGTCGCCGATTCCGTCGCGGCCGATCAGTTCAAAGGCGGCGGGGTAGCGATGAAGGTGAAGGTCGCGAACGGGATGAACATCACCGGAAGCGTGTCCGAGTTGACCGCCTCGAGCAACGGCGATCCGAGGGTCAAGATCGTCAACGGCAAGCGCTGGATCCTGGTCAAAGGAGCGACCGGCAGCCACCTCGGCGAGCATTGGGTGGAAGAGGGAAGTCCGGAAGCGCGCGAAATGGGCACCTACAGCAAGGACGCCATCCAGAACATTCAGGAAAAAGGAAAGGGTGCGCCAAACGGCGGCTAGCTCGCTCTTCAGCCTAACGAGTGAATGACGGATTCGCGTCTCGGAGCTGCTCTCAGGATGTGCTGGGGCGATCGTCTTAGTCGGCGACATTTTTCTGCGGCTTTTGCCGCGACCGGTCGGATCGATATCCTCGTCTCCGATGCAAACGGCGATTTCTGGGACAGGTCGCGCCGGTCGCCACTGGCATGATCGGTTCAAGCGCGCAGAGCCGGCGCGCGAGTCAGGAAGCAGTCCGCGACGTACAGGATCGCACCGGCGTTGGCGGTAAACGAAAACGGTACTACGCCCGGACGGGCGGTCGCTAGCCGCAGGCGCGCTGTGCGCGTGTGCCTGACGAGAGTCCTACCGGCGGAGGGGCTCGAACCCACACACTCTTGCGAGTACCAGATTTTGAGTCTAGCGCGTCTGCCAATTCCGCCACGCCGGCGCGAGGGCTAATCGTCTCGCAACAAAGCACCGGCGCAAGGGCAAATCTCCGCGGCTCCGCAAGTCGCTCCGCGAGAATTGCTTGAAAGAAGAGGCGCGGTCTGAGCGTATCTCGTTTGTCGATATGCTACGTTTCTGCGCCCTCGCGCTTCTCCTCTCGGCAGGTGCCGTGGTCGGCGCTGCGGAACCTGATGTGCAACTACTCCTGCCTTCGCGCACGCTTGAGCCGAAGAGCACGTTCGAAGTCCGCTTCGCGAGCGAGATGGTGTCGGCGGATCAGATCGGCAAAGCGGCGGCCATTTCGCCGCTGGTGTTTCAGCCGCCGGTCGACGGCTCCTTCACCTGGCTCAGCACGCGGAGTGGTTCGTTTGCGCCGAAAGGTGTGTTGCCGATCGGGACGCGATTTCAAATTGCGATCGCACCGGCATTCAAAGACGCCGCCGGCCGGCCGATCGGCACTAAGTTTCATGAAACCGCGGAGACGCCGCCCATGCGGGTTAAGGGTGCGTACCAGATCGGCGGACGCGATTCCGATAACGCAACGGTGCTCCCGCGCTTCCTCGTTCTCTTCAACGCAAACGTGAACGCCGATACCGCGGCGAAGTTCATTCGCTACGAAGACGCGGCGCGAAACCGCGTGGCAGCGCGGGTTGAGCAGGTGACGAAGACGGACGAGCGCGATCGCAGCTTTCCAAAATGGGAGAGCGATGACCGCTCGTTAGGCGCGTGGACTGCGCAATCGGAAACACTTGAAGAAGAAGAGCCCGCGACTGATTCAGAGGATGACGAGGACAACGCGTTAAAGGTGAAGAAGCCTGCACCGGCACGCGGCAACCTCCTCTTCGTCGCGCCAGTGAAACCGCTGCCGCCCGGAAAAGATTGGCGGCTCGTGTTGGACGCCGGAGTTCCTGCTGCGGAATGGAAGGTGGTTCTGACGGCGCCGAAGCAAATCGCGATCGGACACATCCTTTCCTTCGCGCCGAAGAGCATCTCCGCGGAAGCGAACCGCGTCGCCGGCCGCCGCATTCTGATCGAGTTCCCGAAGCCGCTCGCGGATGACGTGAACAGCGAGACGATCGGGAAGTGGATCAAGCTCCAGCCCCCTCCGGCGAATCTGCGGGCGACGGTTGAAGGCGCAAACGTCACGTTGCGCGCCGACTTCTCGTTAGGCACGCGCTACCGCGTCACCGTCGCTGCCGGATTGCAGGCGCAGGAGCCGACACAAACGGCAGCGACGACGACGCAGGAGATCAGCTTCGAGAAGCTCGATTCGCGATTGTATTTCCAGGATTTCGCCGCGCATCAGTATGCGCGCGGTTCGCGTCAGGTCCGGCTCGTTTCCGTGAATGTCCCGCGGGTGCGCGTGATTGCGCGGCTCTTCACCGGTCCCGCAGTCGCGGCGGCGGTGAAGGCGTTCGACAAATACGAAGAGAATCCCGGCGACGATCCGGACGAGTTCTACACGCGCGTTCCAGTCGAGGCACTGCCAGGGCAGGTGATCTGGCAGAAGGATTTCGCGCCGGGCGGCGGGGTCGATGCGCAGCAGACGATCACGTTGAACTGGGATGAAGTCGTCGGCGCGAATCGCACTGGCACCGTGCTTTTCACCGCGGAGTCGATCGATCCCGTAACGAAAGCGAAGAAGCGCGTCGGCACACAGACGCTTCTGCAACTCACCGATATCGGCGCGACTTGGAAGCGCGATGCGGACGCGGTCGCGCTGCATCTCTTCTCGCTCGCGAGCGGAAAAGCCCTAACGAATGCAAAGCTGCAGTTGCTCGGCAATGAGGCTGAGCAGCTCGCCGAAGCAACGACCGACGAGCACGGTAACGCGACGCTGCCGCAGATGGATCCTAGCCGCTGGGTCTTCGCGCAAACGGCCGATGAGGCGCATCTGATCGGCCTCTTCTCGGGCGACAACGACATCCCGCTTTATCGCCTCGGCGTCACTGAAGGAGGGACGAGCGACGATCAGGAAGGCCGTTACGCACGCACGATTTTCCTCTTCACGG